>CANGCX010000001.1 GCA_947452315.1 Opitutia bacterium
CATTGTTGACGTTGAAGAAGGCTGAAGTGTGTGCAGCTTTGCGCAAAGTTGGAGTTGCTTGGCGAGAAGACACAAGTAACGCGGGCGAGGTTTTCTATCGTAATCGAGTCAGGAAAAACGTGGTGCCACTGTGGTGTGAGGCTGCAGGCCGTGATGCTTTGGCGGGAGCCGCTTTATCGCGACAATTGCTTGAGGAGGACGATGTGGCGCTAGAGCGTTGGGTCGATCGGGTCGATGCGATCGATGCGACCGGGGACTTGAACTTGGCGCGCTTGCGTGAAGTGCCTAGGGCGGTAGCGCGAAGGGCTTTGTATCGTTGGTTGGCGCGGCAAGGTGAGCGGCTCGAACTCTCGCGGCAGGCGTTTGAGCTTTTGCTGGTAGCCACTGAGCGAGGAGTAGCGACGCGTCAGAGTCTGAGTATGTCCGCTTTTGCAGTGATTAAAAAAGGACGCTTAACCTTGCAAAAACGTGTCTTGGGGCCGGCTTGAATTTCCGCTCCTTTTTCCAAGGCGGTTCAATTGACTTATCTCGGCGGAACATACACGTTTCTATAACAGTCCCTAACGAAATGTCCGAATCTGATAACAACAAAAAGTCCCGTCGTCCGATCAAAAACCTGCCGCCTGAGCGCTTTCAGCCTAAGGTGCTCTTCATCTGGCTCGCGATTTTTGCGGCGGTGGTGTCGTTGTTGGTCTGGTCGCCCGGTATCACGACTGGCCCAGCCAAGGTTACGATCCAGGACGTTGTCGAGAAAGCAGAGGCTGGCGAAGTCACCAAAGGGGTGATTCGTCCTGATACTTCCGGTGGCCGTGATGGCGTTGAAATTCGTGGCGAACTTGATAAAAAAGTTCTCAAGACCGAAGCTGGCCTTGAAACCAACACCTTCGTGGCTTCCGGGCGTCTTACAGATGCTAACATGGAACGTTTGCAGAAATCTAAAAAGTTTTCTGAGCAACCGAGCCAGACGATGCTCGCCTCTATTCTAGTTCAGGTCGTCCCGTTCGTGCTGATCATTGGATTATTATATTTTCTTTTTGTCCGACAACTTAAGCAGGCTGGCCGCGGAGCTTTGAGCTTCGGAAAGAGCCGTGCTAAACTACTCACACGCGATCGCGACAAAATCACGTTTGCTGATGTGGCCGGTTGCGATGAGGCTAAGGAAGAGGTTAGTGAAGTCGTCGAATTTTTAAAGGATCCGAAGAAATTTACTAAGATGGGCGGAAGAATTCCGCGTGGTATTTTAATGGTCGGTTCGCCCGGCACAGGTAAAACCTTGCTCGCCAAGGCGGTTGCGGGTGAAGCAGATGTGCCTTTCTTCAGTATTTCGGGTTCGGATTTTGTTGAAATGTTTGTGGGCGTTGGCGCGAGTCGCGTACGCGACATGTTTGAGCAGGGTCGCAAGAGCGCGCCGTGCCTCATCTTCATTGATGAAATTGATGCCGTGGGTCGTCAGCGCGGTGCTGGCGTCGGCGGCGGTAATGATGAGCGTGAGCAAACGTTGAATTCACTGCTCGTGGAAATGGACGGTTTCGACACCACCGAAGGCGTTATCATAATTGCAGCCACAAATCGTCCCGACGTGCTGGACAGTGCTTTGCTTCGTCCTGGTCGTTTCGACCGTCAGATTTACGTGGATTTACCAGATATGATTGGGCGTGAGCAAATTTTGCGCGTGCACGCTAAAAAAATCAATTTGTCGGACGCAGTTGATCTCGCGGTCATCGCTCGTGGCACTCCTGGGCTCTCGGGTGCTGAATTGGCTAATTTGTTGAACGAAGCCGCCCTATTGGCTGCCCGCCGAAACAAGAAAAAAGTCGAAATGATCGATGTCGATGATGCGCGTGAAAAAGTGCAATTTGGCCGTGAACGTCGGCGCTTGATGGATGACGAAGAAAAGAAACTTACTGCCTATCATGAGGCCGGCCACGCTTTAGTGCAGGCTGTCTTGGACGACGGTACTTTGCCAGTGCACAAAGTTACGATCATTCCACGGGGACGCAGTTTGGGCAGCACGATGTTTATTCCTAAAAAAGATCAGCTCACTCATGCGATGAAGCGTATGCTGAATCAGATTGCGATGGGCTTGGGTGGTCGGATTGCGGAAGAGTTAGTCTTGGGGGATATCTCCAGCGGTGCCGCCGGTGATATCAAACAGGTGACCAAAATAGCGCGCCATATGGTCTGCGATTGGGGCATGAGTCCTCTCGGGCCAATCGCTTTTGGCGACAACCAAGATACGGTGTTTCTCGGTCGAGAAATTACTCGTTCCGAAAATGTGTCCGAAGAGACAGCGCGTAAAATTGACGCGGAAATCCATCGAATTATCACTGAGCAATACACTCGGGCTACACAGATCATCACGGAGCACCGTGGTGCCCTGAACAAAGTCGCTGAGGCCTTGCTCGAGCACGAGACGATAGAAGGAAAACATGTTTTGGAAATCCTTCAATTCGGCGAATTGCGCTCACCGGTAATCACGGCCGCTATAATCAAGCCAGAGGAAAAAAACTCGGATAAAAAACCTGCAGAAAAATCTGCAGCCGAGGATTTGATCACTCCTAGTGGAGCGGCGCCGTCGCCCAGTCCGGCTTAAGTTAAAAACAAATTTCTTAATTAAAACGGCGACCACGGTCGCCGTTTTTTTAGTAATGGTATGTGTCTCGGCCTCGTAGCCCTTACCTTAGGTCTGCTAAAAGAGCTCGGAGTTCGCGCTCCGGTTCTTCGTGCGCCTGGTCGATTGCCAGTGTAAGTGCGGCTTCGAGTAGGGGGCGTGCTTCGCCGTTACGATGGGCGCCCAGATGGATTTTACCAAGGAGGATGCGTGGCATCATCCAGTCATTTTTTTTAGCGACACAAAACTCGAAATGCGGAGCGGCTTCTTCAGTGCGGCCTTCGGCTAGAAGAGCCTGGGCCAAACTAAAGCGAAAAAGTTCGTTATCGGGCGCGCGCTCGACGAGTGCTGAGAAATGATGACTACGAGGCGGCATTTTAGGGGAGTTTAAATTAACAGATGACTAAGAGGCCTTCGCCCCGGCAGTGAGGCCGTCGACATCGTTGGCATAATTATTGAACTGGGGTAAGTTGCAGAGGCCGCGGGCATGTAGGCCTATTCTATGGAGCGTAGATTTTAGTTAAAAGGCCGGAATAAGTCTCCGCGAGATTCACGGGTCATTCGTGTCGCTTCAGGCTGGGGTAGCGACTGCAAGAAGAGCCGGCCGTAGCTCTTGGCTAGGACGCGTGAATCGAGAATGGTGATCACACCGCGGTCCGATTGAGATCGTATCAGTCTGCCGGCGCCTTGGCGAAATTTGATGAGCGCATCGGGTAGAGTGAGATCGTTGAAGGGATTGCCCCCGTGATCGCGGATCCATTCGGTTTTGGCCTCCGTAATGGGGTGGGTTGGGGGATCGAAGGGCAATCGGGTAATGATTACTTGTGCAAGTGCGTCTCCGGGCACATCGACGCCGGTCCAAAAACTATCAGTGCCAAAGAGCACCGCATTGCCGAGATTACGCATTTGTTCGGCTAGTTCTGTTCGGGAAAGATCGGCCCCTTGCATTAGAAACGGTCGGCCTGAAACACGAAATTCGTTTTCGAGGGTCGCGGCAACGGCGCGCATATCCGTGTAACTGGTGAATAAGACGAGTGAGCCGCCCTTAACGGCTTGCACGCAAAAACGTATGTAGTCGGTCAGTGCTTCAAGTGAAAGTTTAGCCTCTTGCGGTGAGGGTAGGGGTACGTCCGCGGCGATGTAGACGCGCATGTGGCGCGTATAGTCAAACGGCGAGTGCACTATTTCAGTGCGCGCTTGATTTGCTCCTAGACGATTCGCAAAAGCCGCAATGTCCCCAGCTAGAGCGAGCGTGGCGCTCGTGCAAATTACGCTCACCCCACACCCGAAAAGGTGTTCGCGCAGAGCTGGAGCGACATCAATCGGGGCGCTGCGGAGGCTTACGATGGTCTGCTTACGGCCGCCACGCTCTGCCCAATAGACGTGGCCTTCAGCGGCGAGATTAAGCCATTCGGTCAGGCCGGCTTGGAGGCCCTTTAGGCGAGTTTTTTGCTCGAGGAGTTCGTCGCGGTCGCGACCCTCGTCGAGTTTGTCGGCGAGTTTACCTATGAGTCTTTGCAAAGCGCCCAGTGGTCCGTCGAGGGTGGGTTCGGCCACTCCGGCTTCACGCACGCGGACCACGGGACGGACCGCGAGAACAGTTGTACTCAGAAAATCAAAAAAATGCTTGGATGCATCGAGGGCGTCGCTGACGAGCTGTTGGCCTTCAGGGCCACCGAGTTTGCGCAGGAGTCCTCGCTTAGAACGCGGATTATAGAGATACTTCAACGCACGCTCGACACCGTAACTGCTGAGCGAGAGTCCAAAGTTAGCGGTGGCTACTTCCGGGACAGTATGGGCCTCGTCCAGTACGAGAAAATCTCCGGGAAACAATACGCCGCGTGCCTCGGGCCCGGTGGCACCATGCGCCATGGCGCCACCAGCGTTAACGAGAGCGAAGAGCAGCGCGTGGTTAACGATGATGACATGCGCTGTGCGGATTCGGCCGCGGGCGCGTTGATAAAAACATTTTTCGCAGTCGCAGTGTTTGCGCGAGCACGAGGCTGAATCGGCGTTGACGGCATCCCACACCTCAGCGCGCGGTGGCGGTCGCAGGTCGTGGCGCAGGCCGGAATCGCTGGTTTCGGCCCAACCGGCGATGCGTTGCAATTCATCGTAATCGGCATCGGCGAACAGGCTGGCGCGATCGCTTAGGGCCTGCGCTAGACGCGTCGTACAAAGGTAATTTGCTTTTCCCAGTAGGACGGCTGAACGGAAATCGGCGTATCCAGCGAGGCTTGGATTCGATTGAAATAGTCGGCGAACCAGGGGCAGATCTTTTGTTTCTAGTTGTTCCTGCAACGAGATCGTGTGGGTCGAAACGATGAGTTGGCGTTGCTGGTCGACGGCTTGGATAATACCGGGGACCAAATAGGCTAGAGATTTACCCACACCGGTACCGGCTTCGAATAGGAGTGATTCATCGCTTTTGAGCGCGGAGGCGATGGCGCGGGCCATGGTTTCCTGTTGAGGGCGATGTTCCAGCTTTAGCCCAGCATGGAGCCAGCCGCCCTCGGTGAAAATTTTCGCGGCGAGCTCCGGCGCCCGGCTAATGGGCGGAGGAGCGGAGGCTTGGTCGTCGCGGAGTCCAATCATGGGCCGTTAAACTTCGACGAACGCCTGGGCTGAGGCAAGGGCTGCGCAAATGAATTTGCCGATGTGTGAACTTGAGGTAGGATTGTAAAAATGAATGTTAATGCTCGTGCCGAAGGTAAATGGGTGCAGGAATTAGTGGCATTTTTGCGCACACAGCCTGGAGTTAGCGCCGTACGGATTGATCCCGCGGCCCAGACTGTCGAGGTGGCGACATTGGGTGAGGTAGATTTCGCCGATTTTAGTAAAAAACTTTCGTCCACGATTTCAGCGATTGAGGCTCGCTTGGCATCGCAGGCACCGATCGTGGCGCCGGCTGGATTTAAACTTACTCATGATGGAGCGCGTCTGGTGGTTGGACGCGAATCATGCTCGACGGCTGAAACGCTTTGGCAGTGGCGTGAGGTGGATTGGCCAGAAGCAGGCCAGGAAGCCACTGGTCAGCCTGAGTGGAAATTTCTAAGCTTGCTTGCGGTGATCTGTGGCGGCGCGGGCATAGCGGGTAGTTTGATGAATCATTTTTATCCGGGTTTACCTTGGTTGGCGTGGGTTTTTTTTGCAGCGGCACTTGTGGCGGGTGCGTGGGATGCCGCCATCGATACGTGGGCTAACATAAAAAAGGGCGATGTTGATATTCATTTATTGATGCTGATCGTCGCGGCGGGTGCGGTCTCAATCGGCGCGTATAGTGAAGCGGTGTTACTGTTGTTTCTTTTTTCGGCTTCGGGGGCGATGGAGGCATTTGCTTTGGATCGTACGCAGCGGGAGGTGAGTGCGTTACTCAAATCGGCTCCGAAGTGGGCGATCGTCGTGACCGCCGAGGGAGGCGAACGTGAAATCGCCGTCGAACAACTCCAAATCGGTCAACGTGTACGCGTGAAGCCGGGCGGCGCGTTTCCGGCGGATGGCACAATCGTATCTGGCACGAGTGCGAGTGATGAATCCGCACTTACCGGTGAAGCCATGCCGGTAGAAAAGGCCAAGGGGGATCCGGTTTTCAGCGGCACGATTAATTTGTGGGGCGCAGTTGATTTCGATGTGAATCGGCTGCCAGCGGAAAGTACGTTACAAAAAATCATCCGGCTGATCCAGACCGCTCAAAAATTAAAAGCACCTAGTGAGCGTTTCACTGATCGGTTTGGCACGGGCTACACGTATGCGGTGTTGGCCGGTGCGACCTTAATGTTTTCAGTTTGGTGGTTGGGCTATGGGTTGCCTGCATTTACAAATACGGTTGAAACACGCTCGGCTTTTTACCGTGCGATGACCTTGCTCGTGGTGGCTAGCCCCTGCGCATTGGTTTTGTCGATTCCATCGGCAATTTTAGCCGCAATTGCCTGGGGCGCGCGGCATGGCGTGTTGTTTCGAGGCGGTGCCGCAATTGAGAAATTAGCTGATATTAACGCAGTCGCTTTGGATAAAACGGGTACGTTGACCACTGGCGAACTCGCGGTGGTAGGTTACGAAAGCTTTCCCGCTGGAAGAGAACAGGAAGTGATGGAGTTGGCGTATGCACTCGAGGCCAAGTCGGAGCATCCGTTAGCGCGTGCCATTGTGCGAGATGCCCGGGCGCGTGGGGTGCGCGAGCTTAACGTGGATGAATTTCGCAATATCGTGGGTGAGGGCGTAAAAGGCAGCCTCAATGGTGTGCAGGTTTTGCTCGGTCGACGAGAGTTGTTGGAGGCTGGACCCTTGGCGGTTTGGGCTAAGAAATTGCCCCCAGCACCAGCGGAATTAAGTGAGATATGGGTGATCGGTCGTGATATGGTGGGGAGGGTGTTGTTGCGCGATCAGATCCGTTCCGAATCACGCGCGGTGTTGGCGGAGCTTAAGAAGCAGGGCATTTTTACGGTTATGTTAACTGGGGATCGCCAACATGCAGCTGAGGCGGTCGCTAAGGAACTGGGTCTAGCCGAAGTTCGCGCAGGTCTGACTCCTGAGGGAAAGGTAGCTGCGATCACCGCATTGCGGAACTCAGGTAAGGTGATCGCTATGGTTGGCGACGGGGTGAATGATGCGCCCTGTTTGGCTGCGGCCGATGTCGGGGTTGCCATGGGTGCGCGTGGTAGCGATGCCGCCTTAGAGCAGGCGGAGGTGATTTTGATGCAGGATAAGATCGAGAATTTCCTGTCGGCTCATCGTTTGAGTCGTCGCGCTCGAACTATCATACGACAAAATCTCACCATTTCTCTGGGTGTGGTTGTCGTGATGGTGATTGCGACGGTGTTGGGCTTTGTCCCTCTGGCCGTGGGTGTGGCTGCGCATGAAGGCAGCACGGTTGTGGTGTGCTTGAATTCGTTGCGTTTATTGCTGGGTCGCAATCGGTGAGTTTCACCTAGTGCTTTTATTGAATTAAACGCCTAGATGTAATTAATTGATTAATAGTTATTAGTGATCGGTTTTGGTCATCATTTTATACGATCAAATAAGTATTTTGCCGGATGATTATAATCTGGTAGGGTCAGACGACCCTTTTCAGTCCAAAAGCTATTTTTTAATTTTCATTTATGCCTAAAAATCTTTTCCAAAAAGTATGGGACGCTCACACCGTCCGGCAGCTCGCCAATGGCCAGACCCAGTTGCTCATCGGCACGCATTTGATTCATGAAGTAACGAGTCCGCAGGCCTTCGGGATGTTGCGTGATCTCGGTCTTAAGGTCGCTTTTCCGCATCGCACCTTCGCCACGGTGGATCATATTGTCCCGACCGATCAATTCATTGAGCCCTATGCCGACCCCTTGGCTCAGGCGATGATGGACGAGCTGAGGAAAAATTGCGCGCAATTCGGAATTACTTTTTTTGACCGAGCCACCGGCAAGCAAGGTATTGTTCACATTGTAGGCCCCGAGCAGGGTATCACGCAGCCAGGTACGACTATCGCCTGTGGCGATTCCCATACTTCGACGCACGGCGCGTTTGGCGCGATTGCGTTTGGCATCGGAACTAGCCAAGTCCGCGACGTACTCGCCACCCAGACTATGGCGCTGGGGGCATTAAAAGTTCGGCGCATCGAAGTGAACGGGAAGCTGCGTCCTGGCGTTTACGCTAAAGATGTGATTTTGCACATCATCCGCATGCTTGGCGTAAATGGTGGCACAGGTTTCGCCTACGAATACGCCGGCTCCACCTTCGATGGCTTTTCCATGGAGGAACGCATGACCGTCTGTAACATGTCCATCGAGGGCGGCGCCCGCGTTGGTTACGTTAATCCTGATGAGACGACATTCGCTTACCTGAAGGGCCGCCCCTATGCGCCAAAGGCGGAGAACTGGGATGCGGCTGTTTCTCATTGGAAGTCTTTTGCTTCCGATTCCGGCGCCGCTTACGATGATGTCGTTAAAATTAACGCTGCCGATATCGCGCCGACCGTCACGTGGGGCATCAATCCCGGCCAAGGTATTTCGATCTCCGAAAACATCCCAAGCCCAGAAACGGCGACTTCAGCCGATGACAAAGCGGGTATTATTGAAGCTCTGGCCTATATGAAATTGCCCGCGGGTGCTCCAATTAAAGGCACCAAAATCAACGTCGCTTTCCTCGGCTCTTGCACGAACGGACGTCTTTCCGATTTTCAAGAAGTCGCCAAATACATCAAGGGGCGCAAGGTCGCGCCCGGCATTAAAGCGATCGCTGTACCAGGCTCCCAAATCGTCGCACTCCAATGTGAAAAACTCGGCCTCGACAAAATTCTCGCGGAAGCGGGTTTCGAGTGGCGAGCTGCTGGCTGCTCAATGTGCCTAGCGATGAATCCAGATAAACTCATCGGCGACCAACTCTGCGCATCGTCTTCAAACCGCAACTTCAAGGGGCGCCAAGGCTCGACCACGGGGCGCACAATTCTTATGAGCCCTGTTATGGTCGCCGCTGCGGCCGTCACGGGCCAAATTGCCGACGCCCGCGAAGTGTTCTCTGTCACTCAAAACTAAATTTTATCCGACCATGGCTCTTGCAAAAATCACTTCCGTCTCCGGCCGCGCCGTAAACGTTCCCGGAAACGACATCGATACTGACCGCATCATACCTGCGCGATTCATGAAATGTGTCACCTTCGACGGGCTTGGTGAATTTCTGTTCTACGATGTGCGTAAGCAACTCGACGGCACTGAAAAAACGCATCCACTGAACGAGTCTCGTTTTAAGGGCGCGACCATTTTGCTATCGGGCGCAAATTTTGGTTGCGGCTCCTCACGGGAACACGCGCCCCAAGCGATTGCTAAATATGGGTTCAAAGCCGTAATCGCGGAAAATTTTGCAGAGATTTTTTTCGGTAATAGCACCACGTTGGGCATGCCTTGTGTGACTGCTAGTCGTGAGGATATTGCGAAGATCGCGGCCTTCACCGAAGCCAATCCACAGGGCGAAGTTGTGATAGATCTGGTAAAGCTTGAAGTGCGGTTTGGTGGGCAGACGGTAAAGATCGCACAGCGCGAAAGTGCGCGCGACGCGCTGGTTAACGGTCGCTGGGATGCCATCGGCGAATTGATCGATGGCCTGCCTGCGGTAAAAGTCACCGCCGCCAAATTACCTTATCTTGCTGCTTAATGGCTTTTCAGCACGGCCGCGAGCACCCGCACCTTGGGTGCTCGCCACGTGGTAAATCAACGAAAGAGCGACGTTTGACGCAGACCTGCTAATGCTCCTTAATAAATAATTCTGAACTTTTACGCCGTCTGGGCGTCTCTACTCTGCTCACACTTCTATGCTTTTCGCTTCCATTGATATCGTCCGGATCGTTCGCGAAGCCGGTTTGTTGATTTATCCGCTGGGACTTTGCTCACTTGTGGCGACGTTCATTATCGTCGAGCGATTGGTGGCTTTGCGGAAATCTGCGGTAATTCCAGAAGATTTGGCCGAAGCTGTGATCGAAGGTCGTGCACCCTCTGGTGATAAGCGCTCGGCCTTGGGTCGAATATTGAATTTTGCCTCACGTCATTCGGGCGATACCGAGGCAACCAAAGCCTATGCCCGTCTTGAGGTTATTAAAATGGAACGCGGGGTCAGCTATCTCGATACGATTTATGCGGCGGCTCCTTTGATCGGATTGATCGGAACAGTCACGGGCCTGCTCGGGGCATTCTCTGTGGTGGATCCTCAGACGCGGATGCCGGATCCAGTTCAATTTACAGAAAGTGTTGGCTATGCGCTGTCAGCCACCGTGCTGGGTCTATGCATCGCTTTACCCGCACTCATTGGCAGTGGTCTGTTGCAACGGGTGATTGAAAAACACGCCGCACAACTCGACGTGATGCTTGAGCGCGTTCTCGCGCGACAAGCAGATGAAGCGAAAAAATCGGCCTCATGAGTTTGCTTAATCGGCGGGCGCGTAAACGCCCTGAATTGCCGCTTGTGCCTCTTATCGATGTGCTCGTGATGCTGGTGCTATTTGCTTACGTCACCATGCAGGCACGCGTCGGCTCCACGCTGAATATCACGTTACCCAAAGTGGATACGGCTGGGAAAAATGATTTCAAAGGCACGGTCACTGTCGCCATTGATAAAGATGGCACGGTCTCCTTTAATGGAAAAAATGTGACCGACGAGCAGCTCATCGGCCTGCTTAAAGAAGTGCGCAATGTGGATAAAGATATCCCGGTGCTCATCAAAGCTGATGAGACGACACAGCTTAAAAAATTGGCCTTCGTTATGGATGCCTGCCGAAAGACTGGTTTGAATAAGTTTAGTCTGCAAAGTCGCTAGTCTTTGGACTTGAGTATGATTGCCCGCTGCTAGCTAACGCTTTATTGTGGCAGTATGAAGATTTTGATTACGGGTGTGACTCGTGGACTAGGTTTGGCTTTGGCCAAAAAATTTATCGCACTCGGCCACACCGTCATCGGCTGCGGTCGGAGTGGCACGGAGATTTTTGACTTACGCATGGATCACGGTACTCCTCATGATTTCATGGTTTGTGACGTCTCGATTGATGCTAAAGTCGCTATTTGGGCGGCTAAGGTACTCGAGCATGAATCGCCGCCCGATATCTTGATCAACAATGCTGGGGTGATGAATCCGCTCGGGCCGTTGTGGGAGCAAAACGATCGCGAATTTAGTAAAATTGTAGATGTTAACGTGCGCGGCGTCGCCAATGTGATCCGTCATTTTGTACCCGCGATGGTGGCAAAGAAACAGGGGGTGATAATCAACCTAAGCTCAGGCTGGGGCCGTAGCGTGGCTGCGGATGTAGCGCCTTATTGTGCATCAAAGTGGGCGATTGAAGGCCTCACTAAGGCACTCGCGGAAGAGTTGCCGCCAGGAATGGCCGCGATCCCTTTGAACCCTGGCGTAATTGATACCGATATGCTGCGCTCTTGCTGGGCCGAGGGGGCCTCCGGATTTCCTAAGGCCGCAGCGTGGGCGGAAGTGGCAGCTCCGTTTATTCTCGGACTCAGCGCCAAAGATAATGGTCAAAGCCTGAGCGTGAGCGGCATGGAAGGCTAAGCGCTAGCGTTTTAGCGCTCGGCCGATGGGTCATTACTTAGTTGTTTTCCGCGGGAGTTGGATGGGACACAGCCATATTAGGTCCTAACGGCGCGGCGGCATGACGAATGTGACGACCTCCGCTGGCGGTGATCTCTAAATAAATCGCGGTCGCGCCTTCTGCGGCGAGGGCATCAATTGTGGAGTTGATTTCGTTGAGTGGCTTGGCGGTGGCGTCTGTGGTGGCAGTGCCAACTTTGCAGGCGAATTCCCAGAAATCTGTGTCCGTAGGCAATGTTTTGCGACGCTCGCGCTTCACGTACTTGCGAACCTCGTGTTTAATCGCGTCGATGATGCGCTGTGAGTTGCGATCTGGGGCGCTGAGGGAAAAGGTTTTTTTCATAGGCAGGCTTCTAACTCAATACGACGCTTGGCGACATGGAGAGACAATTGTGGAGGCTGTATGTGCAGTGTTTGTCGATTGTCGCCACGCGAACAGTAGCAAGACTTGTGAGGTGCAAAATCCGGCCGTTACTTATTCACCCGCCCCGATAGCGTGCGAATCGCTCGTTAGTCTGGTTTCGCGCTGTGGAGCGAGTTGGTTGCGTGCACCGCTTTTGGGTGAGGTTGAGCTAAGTAACCCTTTAGGCGGTTACCCTCAGTTAGCCGACTACGCGGATCCCCAAGCGCTAATGAGTAAAACGAGTGAGGCGATCGCCTTGATTAAGGGCGCCCGAGTTTATGGCGATGGAATCGTCCTAGCTCCGGATGGTACGACCCTTGTTCGGGAAGTGTCGTTGGATTATGGGCGCACCGCTGAAAGTCATTGGCTATTGCAGAAAAAGAAACTGCAAATGCCCGAACTCATCGCCGGTCAATTCGCAGTTTTGGCTACGGCTCTTGGTGGCAGTTACGCCCATTGGTTACTCGATGAACTTCCGCGTCTGATCAGTTTGATTGAGTGGGGCGATCTACCGGATCTTATCGCGCACACGCAAGCGGAGTACTGCCGATCAGCTTTAAAAATCGCTGGTTTTAGGGGGCGCTTGATTGAGCCTGTCCGACGCAAGCACCTCCAAGTGGATGAGTTGATCGTGCCAGCGCTACCTGGCTGGGTCGGTTGTGTGAATGCCGCACACGTGCAACGTCTAGTGAATTTTGTAGCACCGATTCAAACTTCGACTGCGTTCTCACCCGAGCGAATCTATATATCGCGAGCGTTGGCTAAACGTCGTCACGTTATAAACGAATCGGCCGTGATGGCAGCGTTGCTCCCTCAAGGATTTATTTGTGTGCACCTTGAACATCTGAGTTGGGCTGAGCAAATTGCACTATTTCGTGGCGCTAAAACAGTGGTAGCACCGCACGGTGCGGGACTTGCCAATTTGATTTTCTCGCGACCGGGTGCGCGTGTTATTGAGTGTTTCAGTCATGATTATGTGAATGGCTGTTTTGCTCAACTGGCGGATGTGTGTGCACTAAATTATTCCTCGATAGTGGCGCCGGGGAAGGGGCCTTGGGGCAGGAATCCAAAATCCAATCGGCTTGATTTTACGATTGAGATCGAAGCTTTGCTAACTGTGCTAGGTTGCCAATAATCAGTAGCATGTCGAAGGCCGAGTCTCTGAGAGAAAGCTGCTTTTTTTGTTTTCTATAAGCATATCTTGAAATGAACCGATCGCTGGTTGCACTGCGGAGACCCTATGGGCGGATTGATTTCTCCCCGGACCTATGTTCAGGGTGATTACAGTCATGTATTTGCCGTAATCTGGTACTCAAACCGGTCTTAAATCATAAAATATGCGTCACGTTTTTTTATTTTTAATCTGCCGCGGAGCGTTGCTTGGTCTGGCTCTTCACTTAAATTTGCTACGAGAAATCTCTGCGGCCGAGACGCCCTTGCCGAGCTTGAGCATGGACGAAGCCATTGCGCGCGGCACGACTGATGACCTTGAGCGTTTACTTGCGGCAGATAACACTGCGATCAATCGCGTGGGCTCTGCTAAATTAACGCCATTGCAGCAGTCTATTCTCCGCCGAAAGACCGCGGCGGCTATGCTGCTCATCGCGCGCGGTGCGGATGTTAACCTAGCCGATCCTTCAGGACGCACGCCGTTGCATCTCGCCGTAGAACGCAACGACGCCACGGTGTTAGCCGCATTGCTGGAACGGAAGGCCGATCCGGTGCGACGCGATCGAGTAGGCTGGACGCCGCTGCATCACGCTGCGGCAAAAAACCTTCTGCCCTTAGCCAAAATTTTGCTCGATCATGGTATGCCACCCAACGCGTTGAGTGAACTCGGTGGCACGGCCTTGCACGAAGCGGCCGCCGGGGCGGGCGCCGATATGGTGCGGTTGCTTCTTCTGCGTGGGACAGATCCCAAAGTGCGGTCAAAGCAAGGCGTGACGGCGCTAGATCTGGCACTCGAGTTTAAAAACGCTGCTGCAATCGCGATCCTTGAAGCGTTGCCCTGAGGATCAAGGCTCAGAACTGTGCGTAGGAATTATTTAAGGAGCGACTCGCAAAAGCTAAAGTGAAGTTTTTTGCGCTTGGGCTAAAAATCAAGGAGGGCGTCGCTTAATCCCGGCCCTAGAGGACCGGGTTTTCGCGCCGTCCAATGGGATAAATAAAACGTAGGCGACTCATAGCAGATTGAATGAAAAGTATATGGCAACTTACGGGCAAAAAAAGGGAGCCGCCGAATGGGCGACTCCCTTGATCCAAAACGTGTATCTAGAAATCAGTTCGTGATATCGAACGTCGTGCTTTCTTTGCGGATCGTTAGGTAAGTTTTATACCACTCTTTCTGCGCAGGGCTGTCGGTGTAGGCTTTGAGGGCCGCCTCGTCGGCAAACTCCATAACGATGGCGTTATTTTTCCCGCCTTGGACTTTGATAGACTTCACCCATACGCGCGTGATGCCTTTGTATTTGGCTGGCAGAGCGACCGCGCCGTCGAGGGCGGCTTTGATTTGTTCAGGAGTGGTGCCGTCTTTCCATGCGACGGTCACGACATGAATCACGGATTTCGGAGCCGTGTCGGCGGCGGAGGCGGAGGAAACACCAAAGGCCAATAGGCCAACAGTGAGAAGAGCTAGGGCGATTTTTTTCATGATTTATTTTGGGTTAAGGAAAGTTGCGATGCGAAGCATTACGCCGTGATTGCTCCGTCGGCTGGAGGAAGAGTCAACGCCGCAGCGTCGGACTTGGAAGTACCGATGGATTTTCCAACCGGAATATGGGAGGCTTGACGCATGAGTTCCACTTTGGAAACACGGAGACGGTGAGCGAGTTGATTTAGGCGGACAACTTCGGGCTGACTTAAGGTTGTGACGCGGTCTGTACCATCGCGGTCCACCCAGGCCACGTGGTGGTGTTTTTGGCGGGAGAGTTTTACGAGATCGCGCAGGAAGGTGAGGTCATCGGCTGGAAGTTCCATGGGCTTTGAGTTGGCCGGCTCGCGTGGCATGGGTCAAGCGACGCGAGCTAGCATCCGACAAATCAATAAACTTGCGGAATGTGAATTTCCTCAGGAACAGGTGCGCGCATATAATCCGGATGATATTCCCGTTGCGGCAGCACGATCGGTGGATGCTTGATTTCTTTGTATGGCACTTGGGTGAGCAAGTGGTGGATGCAGTTGAGTCGGGCTTTCTTTTTGTCGACCCCAGGGACCACCCACCAGGGAGCTTCCGGTATGTGCGTACGCTGAAGCATTACCTCTTTGGCTTTCGTATAAAGTTCCCAGCGTTTGCGAGACTCCAGATCCATCGGGCTTAATTTCCATTGCTTTAGAGGATCGTTTATACGGCAGCGGAAACGAAACTCCTGTTCTTCGTCCGAGATAGAAAACCAGTACTTGATTAGCTGGACACCCGATCGTGCGAGCATCTTCTCAAATTCTGGTACGGTGCGGAAAAATTCTTCATATTCGCTGTCTGAGCAGAAACCCATCACGCGCTCTACGCCGGCGCGATTGTACCAACTGCGGTCGAAGAGCACCATTTCGCCGGCCGCGGGTAGATGAGCGATATAGCGCTGGAAATACCATTGCGTCTTTTCGCGGTCTGTCGGGGCTGGGAGAGCAGCGACTCGACAAACGCGAGGGTTAAGGCGTTGAGCGATGCGTTTGATGACTCCGCCTTTACCAGCCGCGTCACGGCCCTCAAAGACGATGACTAGGCGGTGGCCGTTTTCGACGACCCAATCGTGTAATTTTACGAGTTCGCCCTGTAAGCGGTAAAGTTCGGTGAAATATTGGCGCCGGTCTTTGGCGTCGGCATCGCTGGAAATGGGTTTGGCTGCTCCGCCGGATTCAGTGATTTCCCAGTCTTCACGCTCCATCTCGAGCTCTTCGTCAAAGTCATCAATCAATTCACGGTGAATCCGACGGAACAGCTCATTTGGGTCGGGTTGAGCGACCTTTTTTTTGCGCTTCGCACGAGGTTGCGTTTTAGACGTACGCTTTGGCGTGGTCTTGGACTGTGCTTTTCGGCGCGATTTTATTTTACGCATGGAGAGTGATGTTTGAGTGATAACGAGAGTCGGCTTAGGCGCAAGATGTGCTGGTGCGTGATCTCATTTGTAACGTGTTTGGCACATCACCGCTGATGCCTTCGATTGGTTTGACTGTACGAATGCACTACACACGGTGCGAGAATGACCTTCCGCCTTTTTTTCGGTTCCTTGATTTGTCTCGCGATGCTGACGGGTGCTAACGCGAAGTCGATTTTCGAAGTTTCTGTTACCGACATTGACGGGCAAACGACCACATTGGCGCCCTATCGCGGACGGGTCTTGCTGATCGTCAACGTCGCTTCCGCTTGCGGTTACACGGGACAATATGAGGGTTTGCAGGCCCTCTATGTAAAATACCAAAAACGTGGGCTCACGGTGTTGGGCTTTCCCTGCAATCAATTCGGCGGACAGGAGTCAGGCAGCAATGCCGAGATCAAAGAATTTTGCTCCGCAAACTTCCACGTGACGTTTCCGTTGTTTTCCAAAATTGCCGTAAACGGTGCGCAGCGTCATCCACTTTATGCGGCGCTGGCCGGATCGGGCGCGGCCTTCCCCGGCGACGTTTCTTGGAATTTTAATAAGTTCCTCGTTGGACGCGATGGGCTAGTCGTCGCGCGTTTTGATTCAGGCGCGGAGCCCGATTCAGCCGTGTTGCTAAAAGCTATCGAGGCAGCGTTGGCCTCGAATTGAATCCTTTCGGTCTAAGCGAACAAGTTTTCTCGCCGGCCACTTAGATCAAACTTTGCTTTCATCCACCTGATTTACGGATCAGCGCTTTTGCAATTTTGTCTGAGGTAGGCCCTGTCCGCAATCGGGATTGGGTGGAACTGCGTCACCGACCACATCGACGGGATGCGTGAAGAGATAGCGCCAGACGTCTTCGTGGAGGTATTGCCCCGTGGAGTTTTTACCCGCCGCGCTGCCCGGCGTTACGGAACTATGCGCGCGCTTGGCATCACCCTTGACATCGAAGTGTGTGGTGAGTCGCCGCGTGTTACTGTAGGGTGGGGCACTTGTATCAACGTCGATTATCGGGCCGTAGCTATGTAGGCCAAGCATCTGCCAAGAGCGGCAATAATGGTCGTTTTTCCAGCCATCGTCTAAAACGTGGCTGAAGCCAAAGATGCGGCTCGGCGGGGTCGCTGAGGGGAACCCTTGCCAACTTTCGAGCTGGTCGCGCGGGCCACAGAAGGCGACGACGCGGTCCACGCGTTGATGGACGGCAAAGCGAGTCGCGGTGGTCGCGCCGTGGGATGCGCCTGACATGATCACTTTGTCCCAACGCAGCCCCGTGCCTGTATCGTTGATGAACTGTTCCCATTTGCCCTGCGGGTTATGTTGTGCGAGCCAACGGACAAATTGAAAGGCTCGCTCCATCATGCCGTCAGGTTGCGGAATCGTGGCCAAGGGGCTGAAGTCTTCGCCTGTAGCGGCTTCTAGACGGAGTTGACCTAGGCTGGTGCCATCGTCGCGAGCGGAGGTCGGAATAAGACCGAACCATTTGTTGGCGTAGTGAACTTGGATCGCGTGTAGCCCGTAATCGGAGAGCCGATCAAAGAGCGGCGCTTTGTAATCCATCAGCCAAATCACGAGTCGCCCACGCGGAGCGACTCGGGTATCGACGACGGCGTTTTCTATGTCCTGCGGTTTTCCAGCTTTGTCGGTAAAGACAAAATCGATTTCAGGATGGGCTCGAGCGCGCGGATCGATCTCACTGGCTCGTGCAGTAAGGTGGTATTTCTGCGGAGTGGCGTCAGCGCCGATCGGCAGAAGCTCGGCGGCGCCGGCTGAACTGAGGAGCATTAAGAGGCCGCCGAGGAAACGCATGAGGCAATTTTTTGGATTTAGAACTTCACCGTAGCGCTGAACGTGGATGTGAGAGGCTCTGTATACCGGTAAACGTAATACGGCTTTCCGGTAGCGGTGTTGAGACTGGAGCCGCCAGTTTTGTAGTATTTGCTGTCGCCTTGCACGAGATCGTAGAGACGATTTACGCCTAAACGGAAGTTGGTGCGTTGACCGAATACTTTGCAGTCGTAGATGGCGTAGGCGTTAAGGGGGAATTGTGCACCTTCGCGATAGGTGACCGCGTTGAGGATCGCGACGTTGAATTTTGGCGTCCAGACCCCGCTCAGGCCGAGGCGGAGACCGGCGGGTTTGTTGAGCGCGTAATCAAGCACGAAGCTGCCCGTATAGGGTGCGCTGCGACGACCAGTGACGACGGTGATATTAGTGTTGGAGACGAGGATGTCTTTGGCGTTAGTGATGTAGGTCGCGTTTTCGGCTTGGGTGAGATCACCGCCTGGCGCGTTAGCGGCGGTGGTGCGGGCGATGGCCGCGTCGAGCAAGGCCTTGAATTGCGAGAAGTCGCGGGTGGCTTCGACTTGGGTCTTGGAGAAGGTTGCGCGAGCTTGCAGGCCATAGATGCGTGCGGCGGTGAGGGTGAAATCGAAGCCCTTGGATTTCTCCTTGGAGTTTACCGTGCGTGGTTCGCTGTTGAGGCCGGTGGCCACGCGGAAGAATTTAGGATCCGACGGCAACATGTTGTTGGGATTGAAGAGATCTTCGAGTTGCGTCGAAGAAAGCGTGTTGGGGGTCCACGCATAGGCCGCGTTTTCGCGTTCAATTTCAAACGCGGCGAGGGTGTAAGAAATTTTTGAGCGAAATACATCTCCTTTTAAGCCCACTTCGTTTGTGCGGCCGGTGATGGGGCCGAGATTTGTGCCGTAAAACGTGAGCTGCGACTGCCAATTGAAAGATTGGGAGTAGATGCCATAGAGATTGGCGGAGAAGTTATCCTTTTTAATTAGGGTATAGGTCAGCGCATAGAGCCAGCTGGTCGCCGATAGAGAAAAGCCTGGATCGTATTCAAACGATTGGGGCGATTTTTCGGGCGTGCTATAGAATGTGATGAAACCACGTGCGTCGGTCGCGTAGGTGGAGGCGATCGGGATTTTGCGGGCGATGCGGTTGTTGCTCACCCCGATGAGGGAGTTGAGGCGACCGCCGAAGTATTCGCCCGATAGGGAAGCTGTGAGGTTGCGCGTGTAGCGCACGTCGATGAACGGGCCGGTGTTCACGTAGCTTTCAACCATCGTGGGTTCGAACGTGGCAGTACGGGGTAGCCGATCGACATTGAAGCGGTTCCAACCACCGGCGCTAAGAGCGTCGGGGTTGTCAAGGTAGGCGCGGAATTGGACACCGTTGTTGACGGCGAGTCCGGGCGCCGCGGTGTTGGCTAGACCGAAGCGCCGCCCGATTGCGTAATCTTTGCTGCGGGTGGCGGTGACGACGAGGTCCTGCTTCATCCATTTTCCGAATTGGAAGGGATAAGAGGCAGAGATACGGCCGGCCTTGAAGGTATCACCGAAAATTTTGTAGGTGGTGAGACTGCCCGACATATCAAGGTAGGGCCGGCCGGTGCCATCGACGTCGATCACAGGGGGCGACGCGCTGCCGCCGAACGAGTTGTCGTTACGATCCTGATGTTGAAATTGCTGATTGTAGGACGCTTGGATTGAGAGTTTTCCGATAGACTGCTCAAGCATCGCGGTGACGACGTTGTAAGGACGATCAAGGTAATCGCCGAAACCAAGAATGTTAAAAGAACGGCTGAATCCTTGGAATAATTTCTGGGTGCCGTTGGGTAGACGTACCCCTACAGTTTGGCCTTCGAGCAGGGAAATGATGTTGCCGCTAGTGCCAGAACGATCGACGGCGTCGGGCGTCGTGCTCGTGCGCTGGATGATTTCGCCGTCGGAAGTGTAATACCAACGGTTGTTGGTTGAGAACGAGCGGCCAGCGGCGGCGACGTCGCGGATGGCCGCAGTGTTGTCGGCGCGGCGGCGTTGATACTGGCCGCGTTCGGCGTCGATACTTAAAGTGGTGTTTTTAAACGGACGATACGTCACGGCCAAGTCGATAGCTCGAAAACGCTGGTAGCTGCCGTCGACGTAACTGTTGTCCAAGCGATTGACGCCGTTGATGCGGAGGGCGAGTTGACGCGTGATGCGTCGGTTGATGTCGAGCTGAAATCGGTAGGAGCCTTGGTTGTCGTAGAAAGCGAGGGCTTCGTTGGCGTTGATGAATCGGGCGCGCTTAGTCGTAGTGGTGATCTGACCGCCAGGCGTAGAGTCTCCGAACATCAGAGAGTTCGAGCCTTTGCCGATGTCGAAGCGCTCGACGTTATACGTGTCGGAAGGGACCTGCCATTGGAAGAAGTTGCGCGAAGTGTTTGCGCTGCCGCTAAGACCGCGAAATGTGATGCGTCCGTTGTCGTTTTTGGACTCGAGCCGCGGGGTGACCGTTAGTCCGGCTACGAAAGCCGAGGCGTCTTCCATGTTAAACACGCCGATGTCGCTCATGAAATCTTTCGTGAGGACGTCTACGGTAACAGGAACTTTAACTAATTCTTGATTGGTGCGATTGCCGAGAAGCGTGTTGCTCGCGCTCCATTTGTCTTCAGAGCCTTCCTTGATCTCAAACGGCGAAAGCTCGATGACTTCGCTGGATTTTTCTACGACAGCGTTGTTGCTATTCAGCGTTTGTGCGCGAAGTGGGTAAAGCGCCGCAGTGGCGACGAGCAGGGTGATGCAAAGGGTGCGATTCATTGAGTCAGACGAATGCAAGGGTATAGTCATTTGAGTGGGGTGAGTTGAAGACAGCCTAGGTCGGGCTGAAATAAACGTCTCTAGCGGAGGTCGGCCAGACGCGGGAAGCAAGCGCCATATTGTGCAACAGGTCGCATGGTTTTGAGAGGCTGATTTAGGCGAGCAGTCCTGTGATCGCCTCGCGGAGTTGGTCTGCGGTCTCAGGCGCGCAAAAGGCGAAATCGATTTCGTAACCGCCGGCCGGAAATTCATCTTTTGTGGGAATATACCAAGGGCCGCCATCACCGTATCCAGCCACCGCGACGTGGCGACCGGGGCTAAGAGATTGCGCGAAAAATTGAAAATCAACAAACGGTTCCGCTGGTAGATGCAGCAGAGCGATGTCATTGAGATGCAGCGCGCTTAGAATAAATGGCACGCGTCGATTGCAACGTTCGATTAAGGCAAGCTTGAAGGCGGGGCGCATCCGCAATGCCAGCGAATCTGTGCGCTTGTCCATCAACTCACGCAAGGCATCAAGCCCAAGTGAAGGATTCGGCTTCGCAAAAAATTCTGCGCTGCGCCAGATCACGCTTTTGAGTGTCACAGGCCGTAGCGCGGCTTCGGCGGCGACCATTCCCGCGTGAATTCGATGGGTCAGTTGCACCCGAGCGGCCGGCGTTCCATCATTGTATTTGCCGGCGGCGATGTTGCCCGCGCAACCGGTAAAATAAAGCTGAGTGCAAGCGGGCTCCTCGCGTTGACGACGCTTGCGGGCGAGTCCGCAAAAATCGCTGCTCACCCGACCGTCGCCGTAGTAACTCATCGGGTGCGTCGCATAGTAATGGCAGGCAGCGATCTTCGTTTCACCGTCATAAAAAGCTACGGTGCGCAGAAGTGGATCAATTGGCCCTTCAGGCAACGCGATCAACGTTGGATCCACGCACTTGCTGCCACGCATCGTTCCGATGCGACCATCCGCTTTGCGGTCCATGCGACGATTGGAGGCGACGCGATCCACGCGAGCGTACGCCGCCGCCACGTGCGTGACACGTCTCGCCTGCGGGAGTGCTGCTGTCACCGCGTCCTGCGCAGCTTGCAGGCAACGTTGAAAAAAAACTGGATCATAAATCCGCGGTAAGTCGGGTTGACCGGCGACGAGCGCATCGGCCGCAGGACACACCATCGGCGCATTGTGTTGATGCACGCAATGCAGTGCTACGCGATCGGGCGTCGTTCCGGCTGCGGTCGCGAGGGCGCTGCGCCAGGCGAGGTGTGCTTCATTGAGCAAGCCCGTCCAATCCACGGTACATATCACAATCGGCGCGCCCGCCCCAAGCAACACCAAGCCGATCGCTTCCAGCGCATCATCCACGTGCTCGACGGGCTTAATCCAACCACCGCACAACGAGTGTCCAACCGGCGGCGTCACATCGAATCTAAAAGTCGCCAACCGCAGATTTTCCCCCGTAGTATTGGGTGCCGTTTCACTCCGTAAAATCGCCGGCGACAGCGTCGCTAGAGCTGTGGCTGTAAGCGTATTATTAAGAAAACGACGCCGAGAAATATTGGGCATAATCTTATTAGGGGTGACTCACCCTGATGCGATCGCGACTGCCTGTCCAAGCAGGAACTCGCCGAATCTCGCTTGTCGCAAAGCTGCGCCGCCTTTTACTCCTACGAGCTCTTCTTTACAGCAATCATTACCCCAATGGAAAAACCCTCAATCTGCTTAATCTTTAGTTCGTGGTGCGTCGCGCTTCTTATTTTTACGGCTCCTGCTGGACTTTTCGCTCAGCAAAAACAGGGCAAAGACAAAGATTCTTCGCCTCATCTCCGCCAAGCCGCTGACTTCATGCGCGACGGTAAACGCGCCGAAGCGCTCGCCGCCGTGCAACGCGAGCTCACTACCAATCCTAACTCCCTCGCTTCTGCTAATTTACTCGATACGCTCGGCGAGCACAAGGCCGCCCGCGTTATTTTCCAGAAGCGCATCGACGCTGCCTCCGATGCCGCCGCCAAGGCCTCTGCCCAGCGCTCCCTAGCCATGTCTTATGCCTTCACAGGCGAAAGCAAAGTCACTGTCGCGCTCGAAAAAGATGTTATCGCCTACTGGGTGACGCGCGAGTCTGTCGAACCGCAGCTGGCATATTATCAACAAGGAGAAATGGCCAATGAAGCCGCGCGTGTTTGCATCGATTCAGGTGATCTCGATGCTGCCGAGTATTGGTACCGCAAGGGCACCGAGCTCGGTCTTAAAGAACCTGCACCTAAGACGCACCCGCAAAGCCTCTGGGATTATCGCCTAGCCCACGCGCTCGGCCGCATCGCCGCACGTCGAGGTGTCAAAGCCGAAGCCCAACGCCACATCGTGGCCGCTCGCGCCCTTCTCGACAGCGATCCCAAGATGGCGGAACAACAAGAACGTTATTTCCCTTACCTTGTTGGTTACGTCGCGCTGTACACTGGCGACTTGAAACTCGCCCAGGCCGAACTCACCAAGGCATTGAACAGCCCTGGCTCGCAGAGCGATCCGTTCTTGCCGTGCTTGTTGGGTCAGACCTGTGAACAACTCGGTCAGACTGACCGTGCCCTCGATTATTATCGCCAAGCCTACGCGCTTGCCACCGCACACAATCCGCCCGCGGCTCACGTCCGCCCGCTCGCGCGCAAGAAACTCGGCTTGTAAATACATCACCCGCTTTTCCTCAGTGGGGCGCGTCAAAGCCTTTTTCAGCTTCAGCTGATTAATAATAGTCGAGGCGGATCGCCTGGCCGCGTCGAGGGCGCGCGGTGCACGCAAGGGGGTACCATACAGCCCGGATAATCCGTCGCTATTCGCCATAGATTCCCGAGGCCAAACCCGTACGGCTGAGCGCCCGGCTTGGGCAAATAGTGCAGATCGTAACAGTTTGCTTGGAGAAACTCGCGAAACTCTTCTCCGTCAGTTCCGCCAAACTCTTTTAACAACGCGGCCCGCGTCTCCGCTTGATCCACGCGGCGCTCGGACTCGCCTGGACTCAAGCCCTCACTCGCCGGTCCGTAATACGTGCACAACCATGTGTCCGCGGCAAAGGGTGCACTATCGGCGTGAAACGAAAAAACGTCCGTCGCGATCAATCCAGCTGCTTCATCACGTGGATAACCGTTGATGCAATTGAGCGCGGGCTCGAGGCCTTGCTCGCGCAGGAGCTGGAGATCTGCGAGGAGTTGCTGGACAGCTATGCGCCCAGCGGGGCCGACCTCGAGCGCGATTAGTCTCGCCTCATCGAGCGTGTCGATGGGCTCACCGCCGGCCAGACCTGCGGCCACGGCAGCATAATCACCAGGTAAGACGCGCGGCCAACACAGCGCATTCACGCCAGCAGCTAAGGGAGTCTCTAGTAACTCGGTAAAACCGCCGACGTACTTGACTCCCGAACGTTCAGGTAACGGGGCGTAGCAATTCATGGAGTTTGGAAATTTAAATCACGAAACCCTGTTTAGCATGAACTAAAAAAATAATGTGTGGATACATTAACCAATGGCAGGGAGCGTCACACTATTTTTTAACCATCAAAGAAGACGCTTCTTACCAAAAGACCTGACCAGTGGGCCGAAGCTAAGGATAAGGGAACGCAAGGCGAGTGCTTCAGGGGGTGGGTGGTGTGCTGATCCGGATGCGGCGATATTCAAGTTGGCCTCTATCGCCTTCTAGACCTATAGGACCGTTCGCGGGTAGCTTAAGCGCGGTTTCGAGGACTTCGCCGTTGCAGGTGCAATGGGCGACGCTGTCGGTCACGGTGATGATAAGCTCGTTCCAATCAAGTGGTCGGAAGTGCGAGAGCTTCAAATAAGGACCGGCTATGAGGTAGTCACGGGCTTGCAGTTGTGGACCGCGCAGATAAACCCCACCGTCAGCATTGGGCGTAGCACGGAACTCGAGTTTAAGCGTGAAATTTTGGGGGAATTCACGGGTCGTCCACAATTGTTGTATACACCGGCCCCCGGGAGGTGTGGTCGCGGTGAGGCGACCAGCTTGTGCGAGCCATCGACCATCAGGACTGCGCGTAAGTCCATTGTAGATCGCCGGCTTTGTTACGACCGGCCAATGCGGAGCAGTAAGGTCGGCGGCCTGCATTCGAATGGTAGTGGCGATTTCTTTCTCCGTGGTGGGCCGCGTGCCCCAGCCAGTCAGGTCGTGGCCGTTGAATAGACTGACAAAGCCGGACTCGGGCTTAAAAGTGTCGGTAGCCCGTTCGCTGAGGCCGAGCGTTGCAAAAAGCGGTCGCAGGGCGGCGGCAAACTTGGCGTAACCGGCGGAGTTGGGGTGGAGGAGATCGGGGAACTCGGCTAAGGGAGCGTCGTTTTGGGGGTCGGCGAAGAGTTTCCACGTGTCGAGGACGGTAACTTGGGGTTGGTCGACGGTGGCTTCGAGGATTAGTTGGTTGATGCGACGGATGAGAAAGGCAGGACGCTTCTTGGTGGGCGAGCTAGGCATTACGGCGCAGACGATCACGGGCAGTGCAGGATTATGATCGCGTAGCGCAGACAGGATAAGGCGGAGATTGGTGGCGACGGTCCAAGGCGCGGCATTTTCCTCGAGGTCGTTGGTACCAATGAGAAGGACGACTGCAGTGGGATGAAGGGCGATGACGTCCTCCTGGAGGCGGATGAGGACGCCGCGTGTGGTGTCTCCGCTGATGCCACGGTTGGCGACTTTTAGATCAGGGAAAAATGTGCTGAGGGAAGCTCCCCAACCTTGGGTGATCGAATCGCCTAGAAAGACTATGGCCTGTTGGTCGCGCTCAACCTGTCCAGACCAAGCAGTACGGCGTTCGGTCCAGAGTTTTTGAAACCACGGGTAGCGGCGGATCGGCCCGGAGCCAGGCAGGCCGTCATCAGACGCGGGTATAGAAAAACGCGAGGCAGGGTTGACGGTGGAGGGACTGGAAGTCGTGGGCGCAGCGCCGGCGGAGAGTACGAGAAGGCCAAAAGCTAGGATGGATATGGAACGCATTGGGGTAAGAGGAAAAAGAGCTGGGTAGCAGGAAGCGAAAGCATCGACGGGAGGCGAATGTTTTCCCGAGTGGCAATGATAGGGGAGCGAATTAGATCCAAGTCCCTTCCAAGTCTCAGTGATAGAGTAAAAGAAAGCCCGAGCGTTTTAGGCTCGGGCTGAGGGATTCGCCAGACGGGGGTGCCCCTGTACTATAATGGAAGATTAGCGAACAACTCGTGCGCCGCCGCCGGAGATCTGCTTCTCTACTTCTTTGCGAGTGGCCATCGAGGTGTCACCCGGGGTCGTCGAAGCGAGGGCGCCGTGCGCGGCGCCGTATTCGACCGCTTTTTGGGCGTCGTTGAACTCCATGAAACCGAATTGTACGCCCGAGGCAAAGCTGTCGCCGCCGCCGACGCGGTCGAGAATTTCGAGTCCAGGGTATTGGCGGCTCTCGAAAAACTTGCCATCGTGCCAGAGGATCGCGCTCCAGTCGTTTTTGGTGGCGGTGATAACGTGGCGGAGGGTGGTGGCAGCGACCTTAAAGTTCGGGAATTCTTTCACTGCGGTCTCAATCATGGCCTTGAAGGCGTCGGTCTCGATATGGCCGAGAGTTTCGGCGCCCTCGACGGCAAATCCAAGTGAGGCGGTGAAGTCCTCTTCATTGCCGATCATGACATCGACGTATTTGGCGATTTCGCGGTTCACCTCTTGAGCTTTCTTGAGTCCGCCAATGGTCTTCCAGAGCGATGGGCGGTAGTTCAAATCGTAAGATACGATGGTGCCGTATTTCTTTGCGGCTTTTACGGCCTCAACGGTGAGCTCGGCTGTAGAAGTGGAGAGAGCAGCGAAGATACCGCCGGTGTGGAACCAGCGCACGCCCAGTTTACCAAAAATATGATCCCAATCGATATCGCCGGGCTTGAGTTGTGAAGCGGCGGTGTTGCCGCGGTCCGGGTTGCCGACTGCGCCGCGCACACCGAAGCCGCGCTCCGTGAAGTTTAGCCCGTTGCGAACCGTACGGCCAATGCCATCATCATCGCGCCACTTAATGAAATCGGTTGCGACGCCGCCTTGCATGATGAAGTCCTCGACGAGGTGACCGACTTCGTTGTCGACGAAGGCAGTGACGACGGCCGTTTTGTATCCGAAGCATTTGCGGAGACCTCGGGATGTATTGTACTCGCCGCCACCTTCCCAGACTTTGAACTCCCGTGCTGTGCGGATGCGGCCCTCGCCGGGATCGAGACGAAGCATGACTTCGCCGAGGGAAATTTGGTCAAAGGCGCAGGTATTGGCGGGTTTGATTTGGAGGCTCATGGAATTTGAAGAGGTGGATTATAAGGCTTGGGAGAGAAAGCTTGGAGAGATGGATTAGATCGTGACGGACTTCAGCGTGGCGACGTCCCAAAGTGCTTGATGAGCTTCGGTGGCGAGCTCGTTGAAAGCATCAACTTCGGCTTTGGAGAAGAGCAGGCCGCCGGCAGCGTCAGTGTGTTTTGCCCAGCCAGCTTCCAGTTGGCCGGGTAACATGGATTTCTCGTTACCATGGCCGAGGACGTCGGCGATGACGGCTTTGACGTTTTGCGATTGGTTGCGGCCCTTGGCAAACGCACCGCCGTTAATTGCGTCTGGGTGGATGACTTGGAAGAAGAATACGCAAGTTCCCTTGTCACCTTGTGCTTGATCCCAGCGGTTACGAATCGTTGGGAGCGAGCCGCCGATGAAGCCGCCAACAATTTCATTGATGAGGGAAAGCCCGTAACCCTTGTGCGCTCCGAAGGGCAGCAGGGAGACGGCTTGGTTTGGATCGGTGGTGGGGTTGCCATCCTTATCGACGGCAGCGAGGGGAGGAAGTGGTTTACCTTCGCGTTTGAGTTGTTGGACGCGGCCCATGGCGACGACGGAGGTGGCCCAGTCGATCACGATCGGATATCCCACAGCATCGGTCGTAGGGAAACCCCAGGAGTGGGGATTAGTGCCTAGAGTTGGGAACTTGCCTCCGAATGGCACGACCTCGGCGAGAGCGGCGGTGCAATTAGTGTAGGCTATGTAGCCCTTCTTTGCGGCCTCCATAACATAGCCACCGCCCCAGAGGTAGTGGAAGGCATTGTCGACGGAGACAGTGCCCACTCCGTATTTATCGGCGAGACGCATGGCTTCATCCATGGCGCGGTAGGCGGTGGATTGGCCGAGTTTTTTGTTGGCGTTCCAAATCTTGGCGGCCTCGAAACGCGAAGGTTTGACTTCAATCTGAGCGCCAGGGACGCAGCCCTTAGAGCCCGAGCCGAAGAGATGGTCGAGGTGAAGAGCTTTGATGCCATTGTGCGTGCGGATACCGTGGCGCGAAGCCGATGCGCAAAAGCGGGCGCCTTCGGCGGATTCATCGGCGTGGAAACCGCGGTGTTGGTAGGCGGCGGCGACCAGATCGTTATGCTGTTTTTCCGGGACGACGTAGAAGAGTTCGGGCATAGTAGTTAACGGTTAAGAAGGGTAAAAATAGATATGAGCCGATGTTAAGCGCAGGAAAGATCAGATTAAACTTCGTTGGCTTGGGCGATGGGTTTTTTACCTGCGAGAAAACGGGTAAGGTTTTCGACGGCGCAGGAGGCTTGGCGTTGGACACTCTCGTGCGTGCGCGAACCGATATGAGGAGTGATAATGACGTTGGGTAGACCTAGGAGAGGATGGTCGGCAGGTGGGGGCTCCTGGTCGAGGACATCGGCGGCGTAGGCGAGTAGGTGCTTCGACTTCAGTGCAGCGACAAGTGCAGTCAGATCGACAAGTTCTCCGCGACCGGTGTTAATGATAACCGCGCCTTTTTTAATAAGGGGAAAATTGGTTGCGTTGATCAGTCCCTTGGTGGCGGGAGTGAGCTTGGTGTGAAGTGAGATTATGTCGGCCTGGCGAAGCACGTCGTCGAAATTTTCTACGCGTGTAATGTCATGCCAACGGGCGAAATCTTCATCCCAGTAATTGCCGTAACCAATGACTTTTAGGCCGAAAGCTTTGGCGCGGATGGCTACCTCTTTGCCGATGCGGCCGAAGCCGACGATGGCGAGGGTCTTGCCGCAGACCTCGTTGCCGGTGATGCGCGTCCATCGACCAGCCGCGGTGTGGTTAGCCTCGATGACGAGGTTGCGCACGGCGGCTAGCATGAGGCAAAACGTGTGCTCAGCAACGGTCGTGTGATTCACGCCGGGCGTAAAAAGGACCGGGACTTTTAGGTCGGTGGCAGCTTTAACATCAATTTTGTCTAGGCCGATACCGTACTTAGAGATGACTTTTAGGCGAGGGAGGGATTTCTGGATGACGGCGCGGGTGAGTGCGTCGTCGCCGCAGAGATAGGCGTCGAATTGGCCGGCGAGCTCCAACATGCGCGCTTCAGAGAGCGGACCGCGTTCGCGGACGATCTCAAAATTTGCGGCGGCTAGCATCTCGTGATGGATGCCGGGCGTGTCTTGAAACGAAGTGGTCGTGAGTAGGACGCGAGTCATGTGGATTAAAGGATGAAGACTCGCACACGAGTCCGCGGAAAGTGAAGCGAAACTTTAGTCATGCCGTTAAGCGTGAGGTGACTTGGTTGCATCTAAATGCCGACGCACTACTAAGCGTAATTGCGCTGTGGACCGGTAAGATTCAACACAAAGTGCGCAGGAAATCGCATTGCCCGTGCGCGGGAGGTGCTTTGGCTGAGGTTGAAAATGAAGACCTTTGCGAAAGCCACGATGGAATTGCAGCGAAAACTTGGCCGAAAGACGGTGCGCACGGACGACGCTGCGTGTCAGGCTGCATCTTATGATAGTAGCAAACTGCCGTTTCTGCCCGAAGCGGTGATCTACCCGCGCCGCGATTCAGACATCGGCAAAGCTCTCGCGCTAGCGAATCGACATGGCATACCCGTGACCGTACGTGGTCGTGGGACAACATTGACCGGTGCCGCGGCGCCTCGCCGTGGTGGCTGGGTTGTTGATATGCTAGGCCTCAACAAAATCACAGTCGATGCCGAAGCCGGTATGGCCCATGTGCAAACCGGAGCGAAAGTGGCCGATATCCAACGTGCGACGGAAGCCGTGGGTTGGTTCTATCCGCCCGATCCATCCTCGCGCGAATATTGCACCATCGGGGGCAATATCGCTTGTAATGCTGGCGGTATGCACGGCGGTAAATATGGGGTGACGCGAGATTTCATCTTAGCGCTCGAAGGGTTTTTGCCGACGGGTGAATTTGTTAAATGGGGCACGCCAACAAAGAAATTTTCATCGGGTTTTAACCTGCGTGACCTTTGGATCGGCAGCGAAGGTATGCTTGGAGTTGTGACAGCGGCGACCTTGAAGTTGATCCCGACGCCCGCCGCTCGTTGGACCTTGCTTGCCGCTTTCGATACGGAGATTGAAGCCTTTCAAGCTGTGCGGGCGTTGTTTCGTGCAAGGGTGCAACCAGCGATTTGCGAATTTCTCGATCGCTACTCGGTTATGTGCGCAGAGCGCGCGACTGGCGCGACTGTTTTTGAGGGGCAGCCTGGCAAACCGGTATTATTAATCGAGCTAGCCGGTACAGCGAGTGAAGTACGCGAAGTAAAAAAAACTGTCTTGGCTTGGGCTGTCGAGTTCGCGCTGGCTCATCGGGCGGCGAAGAATCGTGGCGAGGCTGAAGCTCTGTGGGCTGTACGCCGAAAATGTTCGGGAGCGATGTTCGAACTCGGCGATGCCAAGCTTAATGAGGACATCGTTGTGCCGATGCGAAATTATGAGACTTTCGCTGTATTTTTGGATAAATTGCGGAAGGAGTCGAAGCTCTCGATCCCAACCTTCGGGCATCTAGGCGACGGCAATCTTCACGTGAATATCATGTATCACAAAGCCCTGACGACCGAGGTGCGGGCGGCAGAAAAAGCGGTGCAAAAACTCATGAAGACCGTCGTTGCGCTGGGCGGCGCGATCTCTGGTGAGCACGGGATTGGTTTGGCGAAGTCGCCGTTTTTGCGTCTGCAGCATTCGCCCGCACAGGTTCGGGCGATGCAGGCCGTGAAGCAGGCGCTCGACCCCAAAGGAATTTTGAATCCGGGAAAAATGTTCGATGTGTTTGAGGTTTGGAAACACCGCCGCATCGACGTAAAATTCCCCTGGGATCATAAATAATTAGGTGGCTTTAACCTTGCGACGGCGCGCGTGCTCACAATATCGCCCGAGGATGAGATTAGATTTATTTTTCTGCATTCGCGCTGAAAGGTGTTGATGCGCGCACCCACGACTTCTTTGCGGAGATGGCTCGGGCCGGTTCTACTTGTGCTTGTGGCCTTCGTTTTTCGCTCAGCGTATTACACGGAAAACTACGGACATCCGGACGAGGCTATTACTTTTGAAGTCGTTCGCTACATGCGCGCCTCGGGGGACTGGGACAGCAATTGGGCAAAGGCGAAACTCGAACCCGCATTTCACTATGAGCAATATAACTTCGCTTCTTATCTACACGCCACGTTCGGCTTTTACCGTTTCGTAAAAGGGATTTCAACTTTGGATGAGTGGCGTGCACGAGATGGAGGATTTTGGGTGTATCGTTTTTTCTCCGTCTTGCTAGCGACGCTGGCGGTTATGCAAACTTGGTGGTTGGCTCGAACGATAGGTGGAGTGCGTGTCGGGCTCGCGGCGGGATTATTGGCCGCGGTGCTACCGGGTTTAGTGCAAGACGCCCACTATGCACGGCCGGAGGCGTTCCTAACCGTGCTTACGTTGACGGCTGTGCTGTTGAGTTTGCCGCGGGGTATGTTTTCCGCGTGGCGCGTGTTCGGGGCGGCTGCGGTGGTTGGCCTCTCTGTGGCTTGCAAGATTTCCATGCTGGCTTTGGCTTGGCTGCCGCTTGTGGCGTTGATGCCAATCGAACGTGGCGTGACGGTGGGGCTAGGTCGTTGGTCTTGGGCCGTAGGACTAACTTTGACAGGTTTGATTGTGGGCTTTGCGGCCGGGGCGCCTGACGCAATGCTGCATATGCAAACGTATGGGCATGGCGTGTTGTATTTGTCGCAGCAATATGCGGGGCTCCATCCGCCGCACAGTCCGCTCATAGATAAAACAGCTACGGGGCTTTTGACGGGCTACTATCTTAGCACTTTGGGCGGACTTGGCTTGGTCGCAGCTTTAGGTGGGAGCGTGGCCTTATGGCGGCAGCCACGCAAGAGAGAGTGCATGATTTTGATGGGACCGCTGGTTTTATTTGCCGGGTATTTTTGCACGCGAAGTGTTTTTTTTGAGCGTAATTTGAGCCATGTTTTGCCTCTGGGGTGTGTTTTGACAGCATTGGGTCTTGTTGCCGGCGCGAAATGGATCGAACGGCGCGCGGGTGTTTGTGCTGCGTGGGGCTTAGCGGCCTTGCTGGCTTTGGCGTTGGCGAGACCGACTGATCTTTCGATGCGTTTGATTAAAGAATTTTCGCGTGAGCCGGCAAAGAAACGGGCTGTACAGATTGCAGAATTGCGTCAGGCGCATCCCGGCTTGGTTTGGCGCGAGATCGATTTACTGAGCAGTTCACCCTTGGAGGATCTAAGACAGCATTTTAAGGACGCGGGTGGGGCGTTGCTTGTGCGGGTGCTAGATTATCACGACGAGTGGAGCTCATATCATGGCGCCTTACTGCAGACGCAATTTGAAGCTAAGTTAATTGCTACTGTACCCAGTGTATTTGCCGATGTCGGTAGTTGCACATTGCACACTTACTCAAGCTGGACGGATCGTTTTTACCTCGTCACTGGTGTGCTAAAGGGCGCTGGGGCAGGGAAATAATTTTTCCGTTTGCCCGCGCTGGTAACGGACGCTCACACTCATTCCTTTCATGTATCTCAAGGCGCTAAAACTGCACGGCTTTAAGTCCTTCGCGGACCCCACGACTCTCCGTTTCGAACCCGGCGTGACTGCTGTGGTGGGTCCCAATGGCTGCGGCAAATCCAACATCGCAGACTCCATCCGCTGGGTGCTTGGCGAACAGAGCGCGAAAGCCCTGCGCGGCGGAAAGATGCAGGACGTCATCTTTGAAGGTGCCGATACCCGCAAGCCCGCCCAGCTTTGCGAGGTCTCTTTACTTCTGACTGACTGCGAAAAACAGCTCGGCAGCGAGTTTCACGAAATTGAAATCACACGCCGCGTTTACCGAGACGGTCAGAGCGAATATGCTTTTAACGGCCAACCCTGTCGGCTGAAGGACATTCAGAAACTTTTCATGGATACCGGCATTGGCCGGACCAGCTACTCGATCATGGCTCAAGGCCAGATTGACCAGATTCTCTCCTCGAAGCCTGAGGAGCGGCGGGCGGTTTTCGAAGAAGCTGCCGGCATCACCAAGTACAAGAGTCAGCGTCGCGAAGCGATGAGCAAGCTGGCGTTGACTGATCAAAATCTAGCCCGCGTTGCTGATGTAGTTGGGGAAGTTGGGCGCCAGATCGGTAGTCTGCGCCGTCAAGCGGCCAAGGCTATGCGCTATAAGCGCCTCAATCATCGCCTGCGCCACTTCAGCCTCGCTTGGAGTGGCTTTCACCACTCCCAACTCACCGCCACACTGGGTGCGCTTGAAGCCGATGTAGCCACCTTGCGCGCCGAGGCCGATAGCCGGCGCACCAGTCGCGAAGAACAAGAAATCGCCCTCGAAGAAAAAAAGAGCCTACGTAGTCGCCTTAATCAGCGCGTACAAGATGCGCAGCAGGGAGTTTATGACGTGCGCTCACAAAAAGAAGCTGCCGAAAACGCAGCCAATCTCGCACACATCCGTCGAGCCGGTCTCGAAGACCGCCTCGGCTCTTCCCGAGCCAATCTCGGTGAACTTGAGATGCAACTGCGTGAAGTCACCGCCCAAGGCGACACCGCAGCCCAAGATAAACAACACGAACTAGGCCTTCTCGGCAGCAGCGACGCCGTTTTCCAACAACGCAATCGTGAACTCGCTATCGTTGAAGGTGAGCTTACCAAGCTCGAGCAAGACCTCCAGCAAGCAAAATTCCAGCTCCTGCAATTTGAGAGTACCGTCGCGCGATTGCGCACCGATTGTTCGGGCTACGAGGTGGATCAAAAGACCAGCGCGCACCGGCACGATTCGCTCGCGCAGGAAATCGAATCGATTCGCCAACAACAGGCCGCCGCAGCCCAGCAAGTCGCTGAGCTCGACGCCCGCACCGAAGAAGCCTTGGGCGAAAAATCCCGGGCTCACAGCGAATCGGTCAGCGCCCAGCAAGCAATCACGACCCTGACCAGCGAATTCCGTGAAGCTCAGCGCAAACTTTCCGAAATCGACCGCCAACTCGCGCAGCGTACCGCACGGCTTAAGTTGCTTCAACAGCTGCAAGAACGCTGGGAAGGCTTCGGCGAAGGCGCCAAAGCTGTTCTGCAAGGTCGTCTTGAAACCGCGCTAAATGGTGCAAAAGCCTCACCGATTTCTCAAGGACTCGACGTCAAGCCCGAGTTCGGTAAAGCCGTTGAAGCCATTCTTGGCTCCGCCGCCGAAGCGATCAGTGTCAGCGATCTCAGCACCGCCCAGCGCATCCTTGCGCAACTTGAAAACGAGCAGATCGGCTCCGCCATTCTTCGTATCACCGAGTGCGGCGTGCGCCAGGAAGCCACTTACGAATTACCCGCAGGACTGATCTCCGCTACGACCGCTGTCAGTTCGGAAATCGAAGGACACCCAGCTCTCGCGCTTTTCGGAAGCTGCTACATCGCCGATGACCTCCCGGCTTTCTTGGAATTTTGGCGCGCCAATCCCGGCTTCGCATTCCTAGCAGTTGCGACCCGCAAAGGGGATTTGGTCGACCGTCGTGGGCTCGTTTATGGCGGATATCACGGCTCCAAAAAATCCTCAAATAGCATTGTTCAACGCGAAATCGACCTGCGCGAAACCGCCAAGGCCCTCGCCGACGAACAACGTCTCCACGACGGTCAGAAACTCGCGATCGACGCCTTAAATGCTCGTCTCGCCGAGGCTGAGCAATTGCTCGAGCAACGACGCGCTGAAATACTAGCCATTACGCAAACCGTCGCGGCCGTTCAAGCCGAGCAACGCAACGCCCAGCGCAACTCAGAAGAAATTGTCGCTAAGCTGCGGCGTATGGAAAATGAGCTCACGGGGCTCGAACAAGCGCGCAATGAAGCTCACGCTCGATGGGAAAAAGCTCAACTCGGACTCTCCACCGCTGAAGCTGACGGCGTCACGCAACGTGAACGCATTGCTCATGACGAGAAACGTATCGTCGAGCTGCGCACTGATCGCGACGTCAAACGGGACTCTCTCGCTCAAGCTCGTCTTGAACTCGCCGAGCGCCGCCAAAAGGTCGAAGTCCTCGATCGTGGTTTAGGAGAAATGGCCCGTCGCAGCCAACAACTCGGTGAACTTCTTGTTCAACGCCAGCAGGAGATTGAAAGCTGGACCGACCAAGTGAGTGAACTTGCCAGCGAATCTGATGGTCAACGTGCGCGCTCGGTCCAACTCGGTGAGACCCTTGTTATCGCTCAGGAGCAAGTGGAGAAAATCCGCGTCGAGCTCGTCGACGTTGAGCGCGAGATCACTGGTCTAGAATCCGCACAGCATTCGCTGCGTAGCGACGCTGAGGCTGCCCAATCCGCACTCGCAAAACACGACATTAAACTCGCCGGCGACCGCCAACGCGCTCAATTCATCGCAGAAGAAGTCACTCGCGAATTTCAGGCGAATATCGCCCAACTCGATTGGCGCCATTTTTACTGGCACGCCGACGGTGAACCCGAAGGCATGAAGCTACTCGACCTTGACGAAGAGGATGAAGGGGAAGACGTCGCTCCTCTCACACCTCCGGCAGAAGCTACCATCGCCGCCGCAGGTGAAGTCGCCGAACCCACCAAACGCCGTCGTAAGCCAAAGGGCCCAAAGCCGGATCCTACGCCCGAAGACCTGGCGGGGCTTGAAAATATCAATTGGGACGAGACCAAATCGGAAATCGATATGCTTCGCACGAGGCTTAACGGCCTAGGCGCAGTCAATCTCGTGGCCATCGAGGAGTATGCAGAGCTTAAACAGCGCCACGACTTCCTGCGCACACAGACCGACGATCTAACCAACGCGAAAGCCGAACTTATCAAGGCGATCGACGAGATCAATCTGACTTCACAGCAGCAATTCGCACTCACCTTTGAGCAGATCAAAAAGAATTTCGAGTACACCTTCCATACGCTATTTGGCGGTGGTCGCGCGGCTCTCGAGTTGATCGCAACTGACGACGTGCTCGAAAGTGGTATCGAAATTGTTGCGCAACCTCCGGGCACCAAGCTCAAGAGCATCACGTTGCTATCGGGCGGTCAAAAAACACTCACGGCTGTGGCGCTGCTCTTCGCGCTCTACATGGTGAAACCCTCGCCCTTCTGTTTGCTCGACGAGTTGGACGCCCCGCTCGACGAATCTAACATTGGTCGTTTCACGGATTTGTTGAAAAAATTCGTCGGTGAATCGCAGTTTATCATTATCACGCACAACAAGCGCACTGTCTCAGCAGCGAGTGCGATTTACGGCGTGACAATGGAGGAACGTGGTGTGTCCAAGACTGTTTCGATGCACTTCAATAACGAACATTCCATCGCTGAAAAACCGACGGCCAACATTGCCGAGGCTGTAAGCGGCGCACGGGCTGGAGCCACAGCAGGCTTGCCATCCGCCTAGCCTGATCCCGGTTGAAATCTTGGCTGAACTTCAGCTTGGGTGACAGCCGGGCTCTTGATCGGATGTAGCCGGTAAGTTTAAGTCCGTGGCTTTCTTGGCTTTCGCTATGGTCATGTAGGCTGTGGAGGCAAAAATTGAAGCAATGAGATTAGAGCGATGTGTTGCGGTAGCCCCCCTGACCTTAACACTGACTGAGCATCTCAATGCATACCTGTTGCTGCCGTAAAAAAATAACGCGGGTTTGCCAGCGGCCTGCGCGCCTGCTCAGATACGATCCATGGCTAAATGGCTTCTCGTAGATGGTTTCAATCTCGCTTATCGGTGCTTCTTCGCGATTCCGGAATTATCGCGCGCCGATGGGTTTCCGACCAACGCACTTCACGGTTGGGTAAAATCAATTTGGAAGCTCGCTGATCAGGAAAAGCCTGAAGGCACATTAGTTTTTTTCGATTTGGGCGGGGCGCAAGATCGCTTGGCCATTCATCCTGAGTACAAAGCTCAACGTGAGGAGATGCCGGAAGCCCTGGCCAAACAATTGCCGTACGTGCGTAGTTTGACGCGCGCTCTTGGCTGTGTTGGCATCGAATTGGAAGGAGTGGAGAGCGATGATCTGCTCGCGGCTGAAGCGGTCGCGTTGGCTCAGGCAGGTCACGAAGTTCTGATCGTAAGTTCGGATAAAGATTTTGCGCAGATTGTGGATGAGCGCATAAAAATTCTGCTCCCGCCACCCACGGCAAATCCAAAGTTGGGTTGGCAGGTGCGTGATGCGGCTGGTGTCAGGGAAAAATTTGGTGTGCCGCCATCACAGATCGCAGACTACCTAGCACTCGTAGGAGACACCTCTGACAATATTCCCGGCATCAATGGCGTAGGCCCTAAAACAGCCTCCAAGTGGCTGGCTGAGTGGGGGAGTCTGGAGGGTGTAATTGCGCACGCGGCCGAACTGCAGCCGGAGCGTTTCCGCGCTGCTGTGGCCAGCGAAGCCGATAAATTGCGGCGTAACTTGAAGCTGACCACGCTAAATGTGGCTTTGCCGAGCCTAGTCCTGAGCAAGCCCACGCCTGCACCTGAGGAGTTGTATCGTCTATTGACGGAGTTGGAGATGCGCTCGGCTTTGCTAGAAGCGCGGCAGCGTTACGGCCAGCCAGAGTTATTTTAGGAGAAAACGCTTTTGGGCTGTGCTCGCAAAGGATCCTGACTTCGGCCCAGCTTCTGAAATTTGCTTGAAGGTGCGCGTTGGCCCGTCTCCCTTGGCCGCGTGTCCGCCAATCCGCTCCTCATGCTCGGCCTGCCGAAAGGCAGCCTCGAAGAATCCACCAAGAACCTGTTTGCCAAGGCAGGCTGGAAAATAACTACCAGTTCGCGCTCTTACAAACCCTCCATCGACGACCCTGAGCTAGATGGGCGCTTCGTGCGCGCGCAGGAAGTAAGCCGCTATGTCGAACACGGCTTCTTCGACTGCGGACTGACGGGCTTTGATTGGATTCAAGAAAACGGCTCCGATGTTGTTGAGGTCATGGACTTGGTGTACAGCCGCGCATCGGTGCTCAAGTCTCGTTGGGTTTTATGCGTGCCTGAATCCTCTTCAGTAAAAACCATTGCTGATCTTGCAGGTAAACGCGTAGCCACGGAATTGCTCAACACCACGAAGCGCTTTTTTGAAGCTAAAGGAGTGAAGGCAGAGATCGAATTTTCCTGGGGGGCCACCGAGGTTAAGGTTCCCGACCTCGTCGATGCCATCGTGGACATCACTGAGACGGGCAGCTCGTTGCGGGCAAATAAACTTCGCATTGTGGATACATTGTTGGAAACCAACACGAAATTCATCGCCAATAAGGCGAGTTGGGCGAACCCGGCGAAACGTAAGAAAATTGAAACCATCGCTCTCTTATTACGCGGAGCGCTCGAGGCTGGCTCCAAGGTGGGCCTTAAGTTGAATGCGCCAAAAAAGGCCCTCGATAAAATCGTCAACTGCGTGCCTTCGCTGCGTAATCCTACGATTTCTCCGTTAAGCAATCCGGATTGGGTAGCGCTCGAGACGATCATAGACGAGAGTGTGGTGCGCGAAATCATCCCATTGCTCAAAGAACTCGGCGCTGAAGGCATCGTTGAATATCCGCTCAACAAAGTGGTTTACTGAACTGGCTCCATCGCAACGCTGACGCACTTAACCTGTTTTAACGTCATGTCCAAAGTCACTCTCGGTTTATTGCAACATGGCTGTTCCGGCGACCCGGCGGCTAATCTTAAAAAAACGCTCGCATTGGCTGAACGCGCCGCGAAGCAAGGGGCCAACATTATATGCACCCAGGAATTGTTTCGCTCCCAATATTTTTGCCAAAACGAGGATCACGAAAATTTCAAATTGGCTGAGCCCATAGGTGGGCCCAGCACCAAAGCGTTTCAAAAAATAGCCAAAAAACACGGTGTAGTCATTGTTGCCTCTCTTTTTGAAAAACGCGCCTCAGGTCTTTATCATAACACGGCTGTTATCATCGATGCCGACGGTAGCCTGCTTGGGATTTACCGGAAAATGCACATACCGGATGATCCGCTCTATTACGAAAAATTTTATTTTACGCCGGGCGATACCGGCTTCCGCGCTTGGGATACGAAATTTGGCAAGATCGGCGTGCTGATTTGTTGGGATCAATGGTATCCCGAGGGTGCTCGTCTGACCGCGATGCAGGGTGCTGAGATATTATTTTATCCGACGGCCATTGGTTGGCACCCCAACGAGAAAGCCGAATATGGCGTTAATCAACACGGCGCGTGGGAAACCATACAACGCAGTCACGCTGTTGCGAATGGTTGCTACGTTGCTGCTATCAATCGCATCGGTAAAGAAACCCCCATCGGCGGACCTGGTATCGAATTTTGGGGCCAAAGTTTCGTCGCCGGCACAAGCGGTCAGATTTTGGCCAAAGCCAGCGTAGATCGCGAGGAAGTCATGTTGGTGCCAATCGAACTCGACAAAGTGGATGTCACACGGACGCATTGGCCGTTTTTACGCGACCGTCGAATCGATGCTTACGGTGACCTCACGAAACGATTTAGCGACTGAGCCATGGCCGTTGCAAAAAAGACCCCCGCCGCGCTCGGTTTTAGAATGCCTGCGGAGTGGGAACCGCAGGAAGCCGTTTGGTTTTCTTGGCCTCATAATCTGAAAACGTGGCCTGGTCACTTCAGGCCTATTCCGGCGAAATTTGCCGAAATTGTAGCGTGCATCAGCCGTTTTGAAGAAGTGCGCATCAACGCTGCTCATGCATTGCACAAACGGGCCTGGTCTTTGATCAAAAAAGCAGGGGCTGATCTGACTAAAGTTACCCTATTTGATCATCCGACGAATGATGCGTGGTGTCGTGATCATGGCCCGATTTTTGTTAAGAATGACAAGACGGGCGAAGTCGCTGTCACAGACTGGGATCATAACGCCTGGGGGGGCAAATACCCGCCCTTTGATTTGGATAACACGATACCTCCTAAAATTGCGGCTGTGCTCGGGTTGCGACGTTTCGAAAAAAAGATGATCATGGAGGGTGGTTCACTCGATGTGAACGGTTCGGGTTTGTTGCTCACGACCGAGTCCTGTTTGCTTAATCGGAACCGCAATCCTTCGATGTCCAAATCCGAGATCGAGCAGGCACTTCACGATTTTCTCGGAGTGCACACAGTTCACTGGCTCGGAGATGGGATCATCGGCGATGACACCGATGGGCATATTGACGATATGACGCGATTTTTCTCAGATGATGGAATCGTCACCGTCTTGGAAACTAACAAGCGGGATAAGAACTATCCTATTTTGCGCGAAAATTTAGAGCGCCTACACGCACTTCGGACACCTAAGGGTAAAAAATTCAAGGTCGTTGCTTTGCCTATGCCTAAGCCTTGTTGGTGCGATGGCCAGCAGATGCCGGCCAGCTACGCTAATTTTTTGATAATTAATGGAGCGGTATTAATGCCCGCATTTCGCCAACCCAAGCGCGACGCCGAGGCCGCTGAGGTGCTCGCGGCTTGTTTCCCTGGGCGTGAAATCATTCCGATTGATTGTCTCGAATTGGTCTGGGGCTTGGGGACGTTGCATTGCATCTCGCAACAACAACCAAAATGAAAACGTTCTGGCTCGGTTTCTCACTGACGATGTGTGTCCTGTGTTTTACGGGCTGCGAATCGATTTCAGCCCGCATGGCTGAGCGCTTTGATACAGTACCGCCCAAGACTCGCGAGTATTCGACGGACCAAAAAGCTATTTTTCTAGCGGTCCAAAAAGCGCTAAAGCGAATGGATTTCGTAGTCACGCGCAGCGCGTTGGCGCAGGGAATAGTGGATGCCAAAAGCAGCATTCGCGACACAGCGAATTTTGGGTCCGGCCGTCAGTTTATTTTTGAAATTAGGCTGCATGGTGCCGACGCGCTAAGCACCCATGTCGACGTGCGCCTGACTGAGTTATTGGAAGGCGATTTCAAGGCAGGCGCTACCGGTAAGACTTTGCGGGTGCACGGGCTCTATGATTCGTTTTTCGCTCAACTCGATCAGGCTTTACGTGAAATTTGAGCAGTATCTGGCATTGTTGATTAATTGCGTTTAGAATTGAATTAGGGCTTGCGACTAAGCCGCTTAGCGGGGGATTCTGATCATTCGCGGTTCAGGTTAGGTTCATGTTGGCGTCCCCGCGATGCTCCCGCCAACATTCAACGTCAGTACAACCATCAACCCACGACCCTGCTTTACGGCGGGGTCATTGCCGGTCGAAGAGAAAGCTAGGAGCAGGTGACTCTTTTGCCGGTTTTACGCATATGAGTTCGTTAATGAATGACCTGCTCGCGCAGTCCGCCTTCGATAAATTGAAGGTCGGCGCGATCATCCCCGGTACGATCACTGAGATCCGCCAAAATGAAGTTGTCGTCGATATCGGCGGCAAATCCGAAGGCCTCATCCCGGCCAATGAGTTCATCGACATCGGTGAGCTACAAATCGGCTCCAGCATCGAAGTGCTGGTCGAAAAACTCGAAGACAAGAACGGCAACCCCGTTCTTTCCTACGACAAAGCCGAACAAAAGAAAAACTGGGATAACATCCTCACTAAATTCCCTGAAGGCTCCATCGCGGCTGGCCGCGTGAAGGCCAAGGTCAAGGGCGGCCTCATCGTCTCCATTGGCGTCGATGCTTTCATGCCGGCTTCGCACATCGACGTGCAGCCACCAAAGAACCTCGATCAATACGTGGGCCAGACCTACGATTTCAAGGTCCTCAAGATCGATCTGGTCCGCCAGAACGTCGTTCTGTCGCGTCGCGAGCTCATCGAAGAACAGCGCGCCTCCAAGCGTCGTAATCTGCTCGAGAGCATTCAACCAGGCCAAGTCCGCAAGGGCATCGTTAAGAATATCACCGATTTCGGTGCGTTCATCGATCTCGACGGCATGGACGGCTTGCTCCACATCACCGACATGAGCTGGGGTCGTATCTCGCACCCGAGCGAAATGGTGAAACAGGGCGAAGAAATTCAAGTCATGATCATCGAAGTGAACCGCGACAAAGAACGCGTTTCCCTCGGTCTCAAGCAAACCACCAAAAACCCTTGGGACGAGATCGAGCGCAAGTTCCCGGTCGGCTCCAAGGTTCACGGCAAAGTCGTCAACCTCGTTCCCTACGGCGCGTTCATCGAAATCGAGCCCGGCGTCGAAGGCCTCGTGCACATCACCGAGATGTCCTGGACCAAACGCATCACCAAACCCTCCGAGCTGCTCAAAGTCGGCCAGGAATTGGACGCGGTTGTCCTCGGTATTCAAAAAGATGACCAGAAGATCTCGCTCGGCCTCCGCCAGCTTGATCCGAACCCGTGGGACATGGTTCGCCATAACTACCCGATCGGCGCGCGCGTGCGCGGCAAGGTCCGCAATATGACCACCTACGGCGCCTTCATCGAACTCGAAGAAGGTATCGACGGCATGGTTCACGTCTCCGACATGAGCTGGACCCGCAAGGTCAACCATCCATCCGAAGTCCTCAAGAAGGGCGACGAAGTGGACGCGATCGTGCTTGATATCGATCCTACGCAGCAACGCATCAGCCTCGGCATGAAGCAACTCGCGGTCGATCCATGGTCCGACATCGACTCGTTCTTCAAGATCGGCGACGTCGTCCAGGGCACTGTCACCAAGATCACCTCGTTCGGTGCCTTCGTGGAGCTCAAGGATGGTATCGACGGTCTCGTGCACATCTCGCAAATCAGCGAAGAGCGCATTGAGAAAATCAAAGACGTGCTCAAGGCCGGTCAGGTCGTCAGCGCCCGCGTGGTCAAGATTGACCGCGACGAGCGTCGTTTGGGCCTCTCCATCAAGGCCGCCAACTACAGCGCCGAGGAATTGGCTGCTGAAACGGCGACCTACGAAGCGCTCAACCGCAATGCCGGCAACGACATGATGAACCTCGGCGACATCCTCGACGAGGCCTCTAAGAAGGAATAACTCGTCCAGCGAGTATCACTTCGCGAGCCATCGTCGCGCATCACTCAAGCCGCCCGAATATTATCGGGCGGCTTTTTAATGTCCTATTTGATGGCAATCGACGTGATCAATATGTTGCAACAAAGGCCGGTGCTTAGCCGGCCTTTGTTCATCTTGAGCTTTAAGGTATATCGTTGCGCGGGAGTGCTTAGTTTAACGCGCGGTTGCGTGACTTGCTCTCGATAAATTCGCGAATCACGTCCATGCGCTGACGAGAGCGTTCCTCTTCTTCGATTTCCTCAACAGAGCGAATCGCTTCATGTTGAGTCATCGCCCGGCGCATCTTGGAAAGAGCGAGGTACTCGAGCTGACGGATGCGTTCTCGGGTAACATTAAAACGGCGACCCACTTCCTCGAGAGTAAGTTCGTCGCGCCCATCCAGTCCGAAACGAAGTTTGATGATTTCTGCTTCCCGCTTATCGAGAGAATTCACCATGGCATTGAGATCACTGGTTTGATTGCGATCCCGTAGACCTTCGTAGGGGCTTACAGCATTTTCGTCGCCTACGATTTCGCCAAAAGTACCAGAATCCCCGTCTTCTCCCACAGGTGCATCGAGTGACGCTGGACGAACACTAACGGACTTAAGATGTGCGACTTTGGAGGTGGGAATTTGTAGTTCGACGGCTAGCTCTTCGTCCGAAGGATCCCGCCCGAGTTGTTCAGATAAACGCATAGCGGTCTTACGCATTTTAGAAATCTTATCAACTAGGTGGACAGGTAGGCGGATGGTCTTCGATTGGTTTGCCAGTGCACGTTTGATGGATTGTTTGATCCACCATGCGGCATACGTGGAGAGTTTACCGCCTTTACGCGGATCAAAACGCTCGACTGCTTTGATGAGACCGATGTTGCCCTCACTGATGAGGTCAAGAAGCGGCAGACCAAAGTCTTTATAATCCATCGCGATTTTAACAACGAGTCGTAGATTGGCGGAAATCATGTGATCGCGGGCTGCCTTGTTGCCCTTGCGGATGCGGCGCGCCAAAGAGATTTCCTCCTCGATAGTTAGGAGCGCCGTTTTCCCAATTTCTTGAAGATAAAGCTGGAGATTGCTCCTCTCGCCATGAGCGATGGGCGCCTCGGAATTAGGTTCCGATTTTTCTAAGAAGGAGGGTGGGGCATCGACGACGGTGGTCAGAGTTGAGGTGGATACAGTTTCCACGGAATCCGATTCTGAACGAGACGTAGAGCGACGCGTTTTTGCTTGGGTGGGCATGGAAGAATTATGGCTTAAGGTTGATCGGAGTGTGTTTGATCCCATTGGAGCGGGAATCGTTCCAAACATAGCTACGAGCGAGCCACGCGTTTGGTTGCGCCAGCCCATACAAAATGCGCGCAATTATGGCGCAGCTAAGCTCGCGCAAGGGCGCACTTCGTCCCAGTCGCCCAGGAGTAGCCGTTAAGACTACGCTTTTAAACCCGAGGCGATCTCAGCAGCTTTTAATAACGCAGAGGCCTTGCTCACGGTCTCCTGATATTCCGATGCAGGTACCGAGTCAGCGACCACGCCCGCGCCAGCTTGGATGTGCAATTTCCCGTCTTTCAAAAGAGCGGTGCGCAACATGATGCAAGAGTCCAAATTACCGTCGTAGCCGAAGTATCCGAGTGCACCTGCGTAGAATCCGCGTTGCGAAGGCTCGCTTTGGGCAATTATTTGCATGGCTCGGATTTTAGGAGCCCCGCTTACAGTGCCCGCCGGGAAAGTAGCCCTCATTAGATCGTAGGCAGTATGCCCCGGGGCGATCGTGCCTTCGACTTGAGACACGATATGCATGACGTGAGAATAACGCTCCACCACCATCATCTCGGGAACCGTAATTGAGCCGTAAGTGCAAACACGGCCAATGTCGTTGCGGGCAAGATCGACGAGCATGAGGTGTTCGGCGCGTTCTTTCTCGTCGGCTAAAAGTTCAGTTTCTAAGGCCGCATCCTCAGCAGGCGTGGCGCCGCGCTTGCGGGTGCCGGCTATAGGACGTATTTCCACACGCCCGTCAGTCAATCGCACGTGAACCTCTGGTGAGGCGCCGACGATCGCAAAATCTCCCGTATCTAAAATAAACATGTAAGGGGACGGATTTACCGTCCGTAATGCACGATACAGGTCGAGTGGCGTGCCGGCGAAGGGCCGCGTGAATCGCTGCGAGGGCACAAACTGAATGATATCGCCCGAACGAATAAATTCTTTGCCGGCTTCGACGGCGTGCTCAAAACGTGCTTGCGTGAAGTTGCCAGGCGGCACGGTAACCTTGGCCGGCTCAATTAATAGCGCCGGCGCTAGTTCTCGAGGCTTACGGAGCAATTCAAAGAGCGTTTTTAACTCGGCCACGGCTGCGTCATAGGCGCCAGCGGGGTCTTCTTTGACATGAGCGTTAACGCACAGTCGGAGTGTCTGTTTCGCCCGGTCAAAAATGAGCAGCGAATCCGAGAACATGAAATAGAGCAGGGGCATCTTCAGCTCATCGGTAGAGGCAGCCGGCACGCTCGGCTCGATTCGAGTAACGTACTCGTAACCGATAAATCCGACCGCTCCACCGGTGAAACGTGGCAATCCTGGCAGGGTGACAGGGCGATAACCGGCCATTTCAGCCTCAACTAAAGTGAGTGGGTCTTGCGGGGTGGGGACGGTTTTGATGGAAGCACCGGTCGTGCGGATTTCGGTGGTGACGGGGCCACAGGCGAGAACCTTCCGCGGGCGGCAGCCTATAAAACTATAGCGAGAAAGGCGCTCACCGCCCTCGATGGATTCTAGTAAATAGGAAGGGCCTGCATCTTTTAATTTCGCGTAAGCGGAGACGGGAGTCTCGAAATCAGCCATCAAATCCGTGTAAACGGGAATGACGTTTCCTTGGGTGGCGAGATGCGCGAAGGCTTCCTTGCTCGGGTGGATGTTCATCGGCTAAGACTTGGGATATGCGAGGCTGTTCAACGACCGGCAAGGCCGTTTCTCCGCGCATAAGCATGTTTTGATACAGTAATTAGCTCCGACTGTTTTGCTGCGGTCTTGTTCACCTTCATCTATTTTTAAATTGGTTTACCTGTACTTTTGGGGGATAAATCCTGCACAGTTTTAACTTATGACCGAACGACGTAAACAAACTCTGGCAGTGGTCATGGGCGGTGGTCGCGGAACGCGACTTTCACCCCTTACGCTGGAGCGCTGCAAACCGGCCGTGCCTCTTGCGGGCAAGTATCGTCTGGTCGATATCCCGATCTCTAATTGTATCAATTCAGAGATTAACCGCATATTTTTGCTCACGCAGTTTCAGACTGCTTCGCTGCACCGGCACGTACAGGGCACTTATCATTTCGATCCCTTTGGCGGTGGTTTTGTTGATATCATGTCAGCCGAACAAACGGAGAAGAGCGTGGATTGGTATCAAGGGACTGCCGATGCGGTACGCCGCAATCTCGTCCATTTCCGCTCATTCGAACATGACTTGGTTTTGATTCTTTCGGGCGATCAACTTTACCGCATGGATTTTCGCGAAATCATCGCGCAACATATAGCGACTAAGGCCGATGTAACAATCGCTGCGATACCGTTTCCGGTTTCGAAAATTGAGGGATTGGGTCTCATGCAGGTTAATGACGACCTGACGATTGCCCGTTTCGTCGAAAAACCGAAGGACCCTGCGATCATCGCTGGCCTCACTTTGAGCCGTGCGCTCGAAGCTAAGCTAAAAACTCCATCCGTTGAGCCGCGCTGCCTAGCCTCGATGGGCATTTATGTTTTCAACCGAGCGGCCCTTGCCGAAGCCCTCGACAACACAATGACCGATTTTGGTAAAGAGGTCATCCCTAGTTTGCTTGGTAAGAAAAAACTGTGTGCGCATATTTTTGAAGGCTATTGGGAAGACATCGGTACGGTGCGTGCTTTTTTTGAAGCCAATCTCGCGCTGGCTCAGCCGCTCCCACCGTTTAATTTCTTTGATCCAGCGGCACCGATTTACACGCACGATCGCTATCTGCCTGCCTCTAAACTCAATAATTGCCACATCAATCATGCGGTAATCGGCGACGGATCAATCTTGGCTGATTCTAGCATTAAGCGCTGCGTTTTTGGCATCCGCTCTTTTGTCGCCGAAGGCTGTACCTTGGAGGATAGCATCGTGATGGGTTCGGATTATTATGAAACCGAGGCGCAATTGGCCACGAACACTGAGCGAGGTCGACCACCGCTGGGTGTGGGGAGAAATTGCCGGATTAAAGGCGCGATTATCGATAAAAATGCCCGTATCGGCGACGGATGCACTCTTGATGCGACTGGTAAGGCTGACGGTAAATATGCCAATGGCGTGGTGATCATCCGTGACGGCGTACTCGTCGTGTCCAAGGGAGGTATATTACCGCCTGGAACGGTTGTCTGACCCGCTTGGGTAGTATGCGCCGTTACCTAACGCGCCAAACGCCCTATTGCCGCGCTCCTGAGCGCGAGCTAGATGCTGCTATCATCACTGCGGCGAGAATATTTGATGAAAATTAGTCCACCTACGACTAGGAATAACGAATAAAAAGTGCCACGACTCAGGCCCATAATTAAACCTGCGTCAGGTTCTCGAAAAATTTCGCCGATCATGCGCATGGCCGCGTACGCCAGCCAAAATTCGCCGGTCAACCTTCCTGGTTGGGTACGAATCACAGGGCTACGCCAAAAACGCCATTGGATAAACACCAGCAGCAATGCACCCTCCAAAGCCGCTTGATATAACTGCGAGGGGTGCCTCGGCAAAATTTGATAAAGTGGTGTATCGGGCGCCGCACTGTGCCGGAAGATAATACCCCAAGGCACATCGGTGATTTTCCCCCAAAGCTCACCGTTAATGAAATTGGCTATCCGGCCAAACATGAGCCCAGCTGCCGCACATGATGCGATGAGATCGCACACGTGTAAAAATGGGAGCTTTTGCGTTCGCGCGAATCCCCAGATTGCCACGCCCACCCCGATGAACCCGCCGTGACTGGCCATGCCCCCTTCCCATAATTTTAATAGCGCTAGCGGATCTGAAAAAAAAGTCTGAGGTTGATATAAAATAAAATAACCTAGGCGGCCACCCAGCAGCACTCCAAACACTAGCCAGACGATGAGATCGGGGATTTTTTCCACGCGTAATGCTGAACGACCAGCAAGAGCATAGCTTCGTAGCAACCAGCCGGCTGTGAGAAATCCCAACATGTAGGAAAGCCCGTAGTAACGGATGCCGATTGTGTCGGTGAACCGAATTAAAAATGGGCTAAGATCGTGCACCCAATAGGCGATGAACATGGGTTTGATAGAAATTAGATTTTAGGCTTACTCGACGACTTCGTCGATCGCTGTTGTTGAGACCGAGCGAGTTCGCGCATATCGACGGCGACGTCGTCATTTTCGAAGATTTCGCGGCCTAAGATATGTTCAATAATGTCTTCCATCGTAAGCACTCCAGCGGTCGCCCCAAATTCATCGACGACTATGAGCATTTTAGTGTGAACCTTTAGGCAGAGATGTAGGGCTTGAGCGACGGCTATCGTCTCGGGGATGAAATGGGCTTCCGTCATGAGTTGGGCGACGGTCAAAGTGTCCTGATCATTAGCTTTGGCTTTTAGTAGATCACGTCGTCGCACCAGACCGACGATGTCATCAATATTTCGACCGTACACGGGCATCCGGCCGAAAGGCACGCTGGGTATTTCGCGAAAAACCTCGGTGATCGTCGCATCGCGGCGTAAAGAGGTGATCACGGTGCGGGGCGTCATCAAGGTGCTCACGCGTACGTTGTCTAACGATAAAGCATTTGTTATGATACTCGATTCGCTCTTGGTTAGAGTTCCTTGTTGGGCCCCGCGCTCAGCGAGGAGAAGGATTTCCTCCTCCGAGTGCTGTATCTCAGGTACATCGCGAATGAATAACCTTACCACCACGTTGCATAAATACGTGATCGGCACTAGTGCTCGGCGCAGCCACCAAATCGGATACACCACATGCGGCTGCAGTGTTTTACGGTAAGCCACCCCGAGGCTTTTGGGCAGGACTTCGGAAAAAACCAGCACAGCCAAGGTTAGTAAACCAGAGAGGATACCGACCACCAGTTCATTGAACAACGTAGCGGCGAGGCTGCCAATTAGCATCGAACCGAGCGTGTTGGCGATGGTGTTGAGAGTTAAAATCGCCGAGATTGTCGCGTCGAGCTCGTGTTTGATGATTTCTAAGCGCAGCCCGCGCCGCGGTCGGCTCTTTTTAAGACGCTCGATTTCTGTGACCGAAGTACTGAGCACAATTGCCTCCAGCATCGAACACATGAAAGAAAGGCCGAGCGTGAGTAGGATTGTGAGGATCAGCCATTGCATGACGCTAGTTTATGCACCTACCGCGCTTGGCGAATACAAACTGCGAATCGAAATCAACGGGCAAAACAGCCTTGCCGCATTCAACCCTAGCGACCGTAGTTAGAGGATGAGCGAACTACAACGCACTCCGTTGCGCGACTTCCATGCCGCCCATGGTGCCCGGCTCGTCGATTTTGCGGGATGGGAAATGCCCGTGCAGTACCGAAGTATTTTGGAGGAGCACAAGGTAGTGCGCCGGGCCGCCGGAATGTTCGATGTCAGCCACATGGGCGAAGTTGATGTGCGTGGTCCTGAGGCAGCTAAGTTTTTGAATTACCTCGTCACAAACGACATCGATAAACTCTTTCCTGGTCGCGTGCTTTATTCGCCGATGTGTTATCCTAACGGCGGAGTTGTGGACGATCTGCTTGTTTACATGCGAGGCGCGGAAGATTATTTTTTGTGCATCAACGCAGGTAACATCGTTAAGGATCTCGCGTGGATCCGTGAGCAGGCCAAAGCGTTTTCTGTTACGATCACGGATCGCTGTTCTGATTACGCCTTACTGGCCATTCAAGGGCCCAAGGCTTTTGAGATCGTGCAGTCCTTGACTGGTGCGAAACTTGGTCTCGTTAAATATTATCACTTCACCGAGGGTACTGTTGCTGGCGTGCACTGCTTGATCAGTCGCACGGGTTACACCGGAGAAGACGGTTTCGAGCTATACCATGCGGCCGGCGATGCCGTCGCCTTGGCGGATGCCATTTTGACGGCTGGGGCTCCTCATGGGCTCGAACTCGCGGGTCTAGGTGCTCGCGACAGCCTCCGACTGGAAGCCGGCTATCCCTTGTATGGCCACGAAATCACGCAAGAAATCTCACCGCTCACCGCCGGCCTGGGTTGGACAGTCAAATTGAATAAAGGCTCTGATTTCATTGGCCGATCTGCACTTTTGGCGGAGAAGCATAATGGGGCTTCGCAACAAGTCGTTTTTTTTAAAACAGGCGATCGCCGTATCGTACGCGCTGATACGACAGTCTTGGACGCTGCCGGTTTAATTGTGGGGCGAGTTTTATCTGGTACGCTTTCGCCCATCCTTAACGAATCTATCGGCTCTGCGCTGGTTGCGACCTCGGCTGCCAATCAGGCTTTAGCAGTAGATATTCGTGGCGCGAAATTAAATTTGCACCTCGTAAAACCACCCTTCGTCGCATTGAAAAAATCATCATGAGCAACGTCCCTAGCCAACTCCGCTACGCTAAATCACACGAATGGCTTCATCTCGAAGCCGACGGAACCGCTACCATCGGTATCACTGATTACGCTCAGGCTGCACTAGGTGATATCACCTATGTGCAATTACCTAAGATAGGAGCTGCGCTAAAGGCGGGTGACACCTTTGGTGTCGTTGAATCAGTCAAAGCTGCCTCGGATCTATACCTGCCAGTTGCCGGAACGATTCTTGCCGTTAACTCAACGCTTGATAGCGCGCCCGAAACGGTAAACACCGCACCCTACGAAGGGGGATGGATGTTAAAGCTAAAGCTATCTGATCCGTCGGCGGCTGCTTCGCTTATGGACGCTGTTGCGTATCAGAATTCACTCAACTGAAGGGTTATTCAATAACCTCTGCTGGCGTGGAGGTGATTTTTGCAAAGCCTCTTCAGCCTCTTCACACCGTCTATTCTCATCCCAATGCATCAATCACATCTTCGCGTTTTACGTCCTTTTTTTTTGATTTTGATGGGCCTGCTCTCGTTAGCTGGATGCAAGGACAAGCGTAGTGAGGTGCGCAAAGCTGCGGCTAATGCCGTGGTGCAACCGGTAGAAGTGATTCCTGTCGTGCGCCAGGATGTCACGGAGACACTGAGCTTGGTTGGTTCGGTCGCTCCAAATGAATCGGCTAGGATGCGCGCAGAAGTTGCAGGGTTAGTGCGTTCAATACATTTCGAGGAAGGCCAAAAGGTCGCCAAGGGCCAAATCCTTTTCACAATCGATGACACCGAACTGGTCGCTCAGACTACGCAAGCGCAGGAGGCATTCAAACTAGCCGAAATAAACCTGCAGCGAAGCCTCACTTTGTTAGGTGCTCAAAACACAACTCAGGCCGCCCACGATCGAACAATATCAGAATATAATACTGCGAAGGCCCAGCTGACGATGCTGCGTAATCGACTCGAAAAAACTCAAATTCGGGCGCCCTTCGACGGTTTCATCGGAGCGCGAACCATTTCGCCAGGAGATTACGTCACTAACCAGTCCGCGCTTACGACTATCGATGATCTCAGTCGTTTAAAACTCGATTTTCAGGTGCCTGAACGCTTCCTGCGCCGCGTCAAAATTGGGACTTCTTTCCTCGTACGCTCGCGCTCTATGGATTCAGAAAAAGCAGTAGCGGGTGAAGTTTATTTCGTTAGTTCTGTAATCAATGCAGATACTCGTTCGAGCGAAGCGAAGGGGTATCTGACCAACCCTCCACCTGATTTGAAGCCCGGAATGTTTGCCAATGTAGAATTGGTTCTTGCTGTTCATAAGGCGGTTTTGACTGTGCCAGAAGGCTCGATTTTCAATTCCAGCAAAGGGCCGCAGGTCGTGGTGGTTCGCACGAGCGGTAGCAGCGAACCAACTGCAGATTTTGTCCCCGTTACTCTTGGTTTGCGGAGTAAAGGCCTCGTCGAGATTGAACCAGTTAAAAAGGAAACCGTGCTCGAGAAAGAATCCGTTGTCTCTTCGGGGGTAGGAGCCCTGATTTTATTTCAAGGAGCCAAGCTAGCGCCACGTCCATTACGCAAAGAGTTTCGCGTCGATGGCGCGAATTGATCGAAGACCATGATTCTTTCTGATCTATCCATCCGCCGCCCGGTCATTTGCTTGGTGGCCTCCATCATCATCATATTGGTAGGACTGCTGCGCTTTGGCGAAATGCCGGTGCGCGAATACCCCAATATCGATTCGCCGACGGTATCTATTATCGCCAATTACCCTGGGGCTTCCGCGCAAGTCGTGGAATCAAAATTGACTGAGCCATTAGAGAAGGAGGTCGCTGCTATCGAGGGTATCCGGCTCATTCGGTCTAATTCCGCCGAGCAACGCTCAACCATCACGATTGAATTCAATCTGGGTCGTAACATTGATGAAGCGGCCAATGATATCCGTGACCGCGTGAGTCGGGTGAAACTTCCGCCCGAAATTGATGCTCCACGCGTATCAAAAGCTGATCCAGATTCTACGCCAATTTTGTCGTTATCGTTCAATTCTACGCGATTCACGCGATTGGAAATCGTTGAAATGCTCGACCGCATAGTCGTGCCGCGAGTGCAAACAGTTCCCGGCGTGGGCTCGATTATTGTAGACGGCCCACGTTACGCCATGCGGCTGTGGATCGATAGTGACCGACTTGCCGCATACAGTCTTACAGTGAGCGACGTGGAGAGCGCCCTGCGTCGGCAAAACGTCGAAGTTCCTAGCGGACGCATAGAATCCATCACGCGCGAATTCCCCATACGCTTCATTGCCAACTTGAATGAGGTTTCAGAATTCGAGAACCTCATTTTGGCTACTCGAGGCACCTATCAGGTCAAATTTAGTGACGTTGGTCGCGTCGAACTCGGTGCCGAAGAGTACCGCACGGACACCTTGTTTAAAGGTCGACCCACCGTGGGTGTTCAAATCTTGCGACAATCACAGTCCAATTTGCTCGAGACCATCGAAGGTGTAAAAAAACTAATCCCGCTTTTTAAAACGCAGATGCCTGAGGGGATTAATATCGAAGTAAGTCGTGACGACTCGGCTTATATCTCACGCTCGGTTCAGGAAGTTTATAAAACACTTTACGAGGCTGCGATACTCGTAGTTTTGATGATTTTTTTGTTTTTGCGCAATTGGCGCGCAACTCTAATCCCCCTCGTTGCTATCCCTGTCTCGATAATCGGATCTTTCGCCATTATCGCGGCGTTGGGATTTTCGATCAATATTCTTACCCTCCTCGCTTTTGTGCTAGGCATCGGTCTTGTGGTAGACGACGCGATTGTGATGCTGGAAAATATCTACCGGCGAATTGAGCTCGGAGAAGAAGTAATCTCGGCCTCCATTTTTGGCGCTCGCCAAGTCGCCTTTGCCGTCATTGCAACCACACTCACACTGGCGGCGGTTTTTGTACCGGTAGCTTTTCAATCTGGCCAGACAGGGCGTCTATTTTACGAGTTTGGCATCACACTCGCGGTCTCGGTACTTGTTTCGGCCTTTGTCGCTTTGACGCTTACGCCGATGTTGTGTTCGCGCCTACTTCGGCGCCACGAATCTAATGGAGAGTCTCACGGTTGGTTTTACAATAAAACCGAACCTTTTTTTGTTGGGATGACCGCTGTTTTCGCCCGATGTCTGCAAGTTTCGCTGCGTTTCAAATATTCAGTTTTGTTTTTCGGTCTTTGTTTTGCGGTAGGTGGCGGATGGCTCTACACGCAACTTCAACGCGAACTCGTTCCGATGGAAGACCGCGGTATTTTTACGATTAATATGGTTCCGCCAGTCGGCTCCACGCCGGAATACCTCAAGCTTTACTCGGCCGAAGCTGAACAGATGGCGCTTACGATACCAGAAATCGACCGCACGTTCATGCGCATGACCGAGACTAGTTCCTACATCAACGCTACGCTTAAGCTCTGGGAAGACCGCAAACGCAAATCGCAGGAGATCACCGTTGATATGCGTAAAATGCTTCAAGCTAAAATGACAGGCGTCCAAGCCTCCGTTGCCGCAGGTCGGCCATTCGGTGGTGGCGGTGTCAAAGGCGCAGGAGCAGTTCAACTGGTTTTACAAGGACCGGAGTTCGATCAACTTCAAACTTCAGGACAGGAAATTCTGCGTCAGATGCGTGAGAGCGGTATTTTTGCTCAGCCTCGATTGGACCCTTCGCCGACGAAACCTCAACTGGATGTACGCGTTGATCGGGCTAAAGCCGCAGACTTACGCGTCGCCGTAAGCGATGTGGCCTCAACGTTAGAAACGATGCTAGGCAGTCGGCGTGTGACTCAATTCCAGCGTGGTAGTCAGCAATACTACGTCATGCTCCAAATCGAGGATGCCGAGCGGGTCACGCCTAACGATCTAGGCCGTCTTTATGTCAAATCCGGCACTGGGCATCTCGTGCAATTGAGTAATTTAGTTACTTGGTCTGAGAATACCGTACCGGAGAATTACCCTCACTTTAATCGTCTACGCTCAGTCACGGTTTCTTCTCAATTAGCTGACGGAGTTACTATTGGTGATGCAGTCGAATTTTTACAACGTCAGGTTAGGGACGTGTTACCCGTAGGTTATTCGTATTCCTGGGACGGGGAATCACGTCAATATGTCGAAGGAGCCAGTGACACCTCGAAGCTCTTTGGACTGGCTCTTTTGTTCACGTTTTTGATTTTGGCTGCGCAATTTGAATCCTGGATTCATCCTCTCACTATTCTGACCGGAGTAGTCTTCGCTGTCGCTGGGGGAATTGCTGTCCTTTACTGTTCCAGATATTGGGGGGTGGCTATGACTGATAATATTTTCTCTAGATTTGGACTCATTCTCCTCATCGGACTAGTGGCCAAAAACGGTATTCTAATCGTTGAATTCGCCAATCAGCTTCAAGTGGAAAAAGGAGTCGATGCCGCGCACGCCGTGTTTGAAGCAGCGACACTACGTTTCCGACCGATTCTGATGACATCGGTTGCCACCATTCTTGGCGCCGTTCCCATTGCCTTTGCGCACGGCGCTGGCGCCGAGACGCGGAATCCCCTCGGTTTGGTTGTTGTCGGTGGATTAAGTATCGCGACCGCGCTCACTCTATTCGTCATCCCAATCGTGTACACGTTGATGGACAGAGCGTGCTTGAGGTTCACGGGTAAAACCAGCGCCGATGGTCTTAAACAAGCACACCGTATCGAGCAGGAGACAATGGCACCTTTTCAATCGAACCCGACCGAATCTCGCTGATCGCTAACCAGAGCTTAGTTGTTTATTTAATCGAATTTGACTCCGTAGGTTCGAGATTTTTTGGGAACGAAACTCCCTCCCAGCGCGCAATCACAGCTGGAGCCGTGCAATGCCCTAAGACATTTACGCTCGTGCGTATGGGATCAATCAATGCGTCGATACCTAGTAGCAGTCCGAGTCCTTCCATCGGTAAACCGAAACTTTGAAACAACGCAGTGAGCACAACAAAATTAGCCCGCGGAATACCGGCGACGCCCTTACTCGTAAGTTTTAACGTGAGCAAAATCAGTAATTGTTGATCAAACGAGAGCGGGACGTGGGCTGCCTGAGCGACAAACAACGTAGCAAGTCCAAGGAAAAGTGTACTCCCGCACAAATTTAGACTAAGGCTCAATGGAGCAACGACACCAAGAATGCGGCTCGGAACACCAAAGCGCTCCATGTTTTCAAGCGTCTGAGGCAGAGCAGCCGCGCTGGAGGTCGTTCCAAAAGCGATCAGGAACGGTTCCCTTACAAAGTGAATAAATCGGCGGAGAGGGACTCCAAATAGAGCGATTGAGCCACCGAGAAATAATATCAGAAACAAAAGTTCTGCTCCCCAAGCGGCGATAAAAAGGCGAAACAAGCCGAATAAGACGTCCAAGCCACCGGAAGCGACGGTGCCCGAAATCGCCGCGAATACCGCGAGTGGAGCCAGATACATAATCAAGTGGGTGAATCGAAACGCTACACCGACCACTGCATCCGCAAGAGCTAGGACCGGTTTGGCGCGCTCACCCGCGGACAAACACGCCACGCCGAATAAAAAGCTGAAAACAACGATCTGAAGCACATCGCCCCTAGCCATCGCATCAATGATGCTGGTTGGGAATGCATTCACAAACACGTCGAGAAATGAAAGTTTTTGCGCGGCCGGAATCGCTTGCGCAGCTAAAGTTACATGCGCACCTGGTTGGAAAATAACTGCTGCGAACCAACCAAGAAGTAGGGCTACGGTAGTCGCGACTTCGAAATATAAAAACGATTTCCAGCCCAAGCGACCTAGGTCACGCATGCCGCCGATTCCGCCAACCGCGCGGACTAAGACGCCAAATAAGACCGGCGCTATGATGGCGCGAATTAAACGCAGGAAAATATCACTGATGAATTTAAGATGTCCTGCCGACTGAGGGGCGAGGAAACCAAAGGCGATACCACCGAGAGCAGCCAGTAGCATCCACTGCGCTAGAGAAATCTGGGTGATGAACGCGAACGCAGACTTGCGCGGCGTTAATTGGTTTGGAGCAACAGGGCTAGATTGTGTAAGAGACATGGGGTCAGGTTTTAATTTTAGGGTTTAATTAAAGAGGAAGAAATAGAGTTAGTTCGGCGCTGCAGCCAGACTGCAGCCCAAAGCATAAGACAGGCCCGTATAAGGGCTATAAAGGGCAAATTAATCCAAAGACCACGAGCGGATCCAAAGCAGCCGCAGTTCAAGTCCAAACCTCGAATCATTGCTTGAGTCAGCATCAGTACAAAAATCGAGGACATGGCCACGGCGAGTAAACTCACGCTCTGGCGCCAAAAACCAGTGATCAAGCCGACACCACAGATCAACTCAAGGCAGGGGAAGGCGACTGCGATAAGCCTACTGAGGAGATCGGGCATCGGTAGCTCGTAGGCTAGCAGATCGGCATGAAAACCGATGGGGTCAGAAATTTTTAGAAAACCCGCTAGGCAAAACACCGCGCCTAGCGCCCAACGTACCCCTAGTAGGGACTTGGGTGATATCCGCTGCAGAAATTTCCGGATAGATTTCAAGAAGCTAACGGAATGACTTTAAAAACCGGAAGCGGGCGGGGGAATACGAGGCGTTGTTTAGGCCGAAACCAATCAAGTGCCAGACCTAGAGCAAGCGAGAGCACACCCAGAATCACTAGTCGAAAGGCCTGTCTTGTTCTCAGCGGGTGCCTCAGCGCGTTGAATATGGGGTGCATAGTTAAGGCGTTTTGAGCAACTCATCAAAGACCCGCTGAAACTGATCGAGCGTTTGGGCGCCAGCGATCGATGTTTCTGTGATCTGACCATTTGGTCCCATTTTCCAAATTAGAAAAGTCGGCGTGCCTTTGAGTTTAAGCCGAGTGTAGAGGGCGAAATCAGCCACGACGGCATTGCGGGTTGGGCGTTCGCGCAGACACATATCGAGTTCTTCGCGATTTATATGCGCGCTCTTGGCAACCAGTGACTCGAGCATACTGGGAGCGCGATGGGCGACTTGGAAGAGGCTGTCGAGCATGTCCCAGTATTTGCCTTGTTGGTGGGCGCAATGGGCTATGTCGAAAATTTTACTGAATTGATCAGAAGGATCGTCAGACGCGTTAAGCACGACCCACTGCACGTGGCCGGGCTTGATGTACTTCTCACTCAATCGAGGGAAAACCACCTCGTGGAATTTGCGGCAATGCGTGCATTTGAAGCTAGAGACTTCAACGACCACTATAGGGGCCTCGGCTGAACCTATGCTTGGTCGATTAGCCAAGACAATGGGAAGCCGCTGGCGAAATTCTGTCGCTGCAGAGCGGCGGATAGAAGACACAACTTCTTCCGCGTCGAGCGGATGGACTAAAATGCAACTAAACCCCAGAGCTACTAACAACAATCTACCGCAGAAAATCATTTTTAGTCTACCTTTGTTGGTATGCAGCGATGGACCATCAGAGAGCAAGTTGGTTGTTCTAAGAACAAAACGTAACAAAAATTCGGCGCCGGCAACGCTAACTCGCAGGCGAAGCCGGCGCCGAATTAAGGTGCTTAGAACTGGGTTTTGAGTCCAACCCGGAACATGCGGCCGACTTGGTCATAGAGACCGACATCGGTTGGGAGCGGGGTGGCGCCGCCGGATTTGGGCGCGTAAACTAGGCCTTTATCTAGGACGTTTTGCACATTGAGATAAATTTCTAGGTCTTTGCGACCAAGGCGTAATTTGTAACCGACTTGAGCATCGACGTAGTTGGCGGATGTTACGTCGTTAAAATCGGTGGTTACACCGAGGATGCGGGTCTTGTCCCAAGTCATTGCACCGATGTAGCGATTTTGCACAAATGCAGTGTAACGGTCGCGAGAGTAATTAACTGATAAAGTGCCGCGCACGCGAGGAAGTGCGGTGGTACCGGAGGTGGCGTTGGCAGTAGCATTGCCCGCTTGGTTCAACATAGTGACGAGCGGGGAAATTTGGGTGTATTCGTCGACATAGCCGCCCAATGCACGGACAGTGAGATTGCCTGGCCTAGACCCGCGGAACCAAGACGAAAGCGGAATGCGGTAGCTAGCTTCGACATCAGTGCCGCGGTAAAACTCTGAGTTCAAGTTAACCGGGGAGGTCTGCGTGCGGATTACCGCGCGAGGGTCGGCATTTGTGGATCCACGCGTGACGAAGGCACATAGCGGAGACGCGGGATTTAAATCGCATTCGCGTACCGCGTTGGCACCACCGGCGTTGAAGATAGCGTCGTCGATTTTAATAGTATAAAAATCAACCGCGAGGTTGAAGCCTGTAAGCCAGGATGGTTGGTAGACAAAACCCACTACGGTAGAATTTGCGGTCTCGGGTTTCAGATCGCGGTTGCCCATGGCGATATTGGGCACGCCAGAGTAGGTCTTGCCCGTGCCGCCAGGAAAGTTGTCGTTAATTACGCCGTTAGTCTGGACGCCAGCCGAGAATAATTCGTTGAGGTTGGGGGCGCGGATGTCGTGAGAGCGGGAGCCACGGAAGCGAAAATCAGAGGAAATTTGCCATACTAGACCGGCTTTCCAAGTGTTGGCATCGCCACTGGTCGAGTAGTGCGTGCTGCGGCCAGCTAGGGTCGCTGTTACGCGTTTGGCTAGGAAGAGATCTTTGACGATTGGAATTTGAGTCTCGACGAATTTTTCCAAGATTTTGTAGCCGCCACTGAATGGCTGAGTGTTGGCAAGGCGGTAGGCGCCAGCGGCTGACATAGCGTTGGGCGTGGTGGTAGATGTTAGGTCGCGCCATTGCAGACCCGTAGCCACGGATACGGCGCCGGCAGGGAGCTTGAAAAGGTCGCCGGTAAGGTTGGTGTCGGCGACATTTTGAACCGTGTAGTTGTCGTATTCGGAGCGACCCATCACGAAATCAAGCGCGGCTTTGGAGGGAGCGCCTGTGCCGAAAGGATTGAAGGGGGCGCATGCGGGGTTCGTCGAGGCGCTAGCGCATATGATCTGACCGTTGACCAAAATGGCGTCAGCGGCGGCGGTCATGTTGGCGGTGATGAGATTATTGGTGACTGGAATGCGTAGATCGTTGCTACCCCACTGATAGGAGGTTTCCCATGACCAATCGCCGATTTTGGCGATAATGCCTGCGAGGCCGCGGAGATTTTGGTCGTTGATGTGTGACTCGGTTAGCCCGCGCTCAAGGGTGAGCCGGTTCATGGTGAGTGACGTCACTCCCAATGTGTTCATCTGCGCGAGGAGTGTCGGAGCGAACTGCGCGAGATAGGCGTTGTTGTTTTTGATAGTAAGGGTGTGCGTGGTGGGACTGTTTTGCACGTCCATCTGCGATTCACCGTAGGATCCTTCAAGAAAGAAGGTTACTTTATCAGTTAACTTGTAATCCGAGCGGGCAAACATGGCTTTGCGGGTGAGCGGACGTACAATTTCTTGCGACGTACCGACGCGGAAACCGTCGCCGCCATTTTGGAATCCCCCGGTGGTCCCTATGGTTGTGGAAATCGTGCCATAGTTATAGGGCTGTTGAACGCCGCCGGGGCCGAACATGATGCCGCGGATCAAAGCGTTGTTAGCGGTTGTGCCGCCCACACCTGTGACAATAAGCCCGCCCGGGGTATAGGGGGTGCGAATGTCATTCGCGCGGACTACTTTTGAAGTGTTGGTGGGGTCGGGAATTTGGTTAGGCTCGCTAGTGCGGGTGGATCGGCCATCACCGTTAACACCTTCATTGACGAGATACTCGGCGCCGAAAATGAAGTGACCGCGCGAGCCCAGATAATCGGTGCCGTAGCTTAATAAGGTTTTGTATTCCTTATTATCTCCGGCTTCGGCGACCCCGTAGACAAAGTCGGCTTTTACGCCGGTAAATTCTTTGTTAAGCACAAAATTAATTACACCGCCGACTGCATCGGAACCGTAGGCGGCTGAGGCGCCGCCATTGACGATATCCACATGGTCTACCAAGCCTTGCGGTATCAGGTTGGCGTCGACTTGTCCCGTCGGGCCGCTAGGCGTGTAGCGACGACCATCGAGCAACGTGAGGGTACGAGTAACACCAAGTCCGCGCAAATTGAGGAAGTTGGCACTGTTATTGCCGGTACCACCGCCGACCGTTTGCCCACCACCCGGGGCGATTGCAGGCAATTGTTTGAGACCGTCAGCCATATTTGCAGGCGCTGCGGCGATAAGATTGATGCTATCCAAAACCAAGACAGGAGCGGGTGCCGTGAACGTACTCGCACTGGCGATGTGCGTACCTGAGACGCTAAAACTCTCAAGTTTCACGATCTCATTTGATGTGTCGCTTGGGCGATTTGTCGTGGGTGCGGTTTGAGCCCGCGCGTTAAGTATAGTGAGCAGTGCACTAAGCACCACCATGGGAGTTTTTCGCGTCATAGTTTTGGTGAATCGGATCGTTGAAATGACCCTCGAGGGTATGTCTATAATTCCACTTAAGTCGTGGGGTAGTTTACTGGCGGCATAATACATATCGATCATGTCAACTGGAGGCTCCTTATCGAGGATTAATCTGGTGTTAGTTCGAATTTGCGAGAGGACCACGAAGATAGACAATAGTTGACCCTCTACCGTGCCTAAAGGACCGGGTTTTCGTGCAGCCTACTGAGATAAATGTCGAGTGACACTTATCCCAGGTATACGTCATTAATTTTATTTGATACAAAAAACCCGCGGTGCATTCGATTGCATCCGCGGGTTGAGGGATTTAGTTTTTGGCTAAAATTACTTGCCAGATTTGGCGGCTTTCTGACGGGCGCCGTTATTTAGAATGCGCTTACGTAGGCGCAGGCTCTTCGGGGTGACCTCGAGGAGTTCGTCGGCGGCGATGTATTCAATTGCACGCTCCAAGCTGAATTTGGCAGCTGGAATAAGGCCCGTGGCGACACCAGAACCCTGCGAACGAAAGTTCGTGAGGGCCTTTTCGCGGACGGCGTTACAGGCAATATCTTCGTTGCGAGGATTCTCGCCCAGGATCATGCCTTCGTAAACTTGTTCGCCAGGACCGACGAAGAGTTTGCCGCGTTCCTGCACCATGAGCAGTGCGTAGGTGGTGGTTTCGCCCGCTTCGGTCGCGATTAGCGTACCGGTGAGTCGCGTGAGCACTTCGCCTGCGTAGGGGCCGTATTCTTTAAACAAATGGCTTGTTATGCCACGCCCACTGGTGGCGTTGATCACGTCGATTTCCATGCCGATGAGACCACGCGTGGTGATGGTCGCCTCGATCATGGTAGAGTGCGAAAGCTTCTCCATGTTCGTGAGCTGGCCTTTGCGGTTGGCTAGATTTTGCATCACGGAACCGACGCACTCATCTGGCACCTCAACCCACACCGTCTCGTAGGGTTCGTGGCGAACACCGTCTACGATCTTCTCGATCACGGTCGGGCGAGACACGACAAGCTCAAAGCCTTCGCGGCGCATCGTTTCGACGAGTACGGCTACCTGCATGGCGCCGCGGGCTTTGACGTTAAATACGCCGGCCTTGTCGGAATCTTCGATGTAGATAGAAACATTGGTCTTCAACTCGCGCATGAGGCGTTCGCGGAGCTGACGTGAGGTGACGAGTTTGCCTTCTTGGCCGACGAGCGGTCCGTCGTTAACGGAGAACTGCATCTCCAGCGTCGGAGGATCAATTTGGGTGAAGGGCAGGGCGTGCGCATCTTCGGCGACCGCTAGGGTGTCACCAATATCGACGTCTTCAAAGCCAGCAAGGCCGATGATGTTGCCCGCGTAGGCCGACTCGACTTCGCGCTGACCAAGACCAGTGAATTCAAAGATCTTGGTGATTTTAGAACGGATACGTTTACCGTCAGTGTTACGGACAACGAACACAGGGTCGCCGACTTTAACGACACCGCCTAGGATCTTGCCGACGGCGATACGCCCGACGTAATCAGACCAATCGATGTTGGAGACGAGCATGTGGAACGGCTCGTCGGGCTTTGCGAATGGCGGTGGGACGTGGTCGATGATTGTCTGGAAGAGGGGGGTCATGTCCTTTTTCTCTTCGCCTAACTTGTACATCATGTAGCCATCGCGGCCGGATCCGTAAACGACAGGTGCATCAAATTGTTCTTCGGTGGCTTCGAGTTCCATCAGGAGCTCAAGGACCTTGTCGTACATCTTGGCTGGGTCAGCGTTATCACGATCGATCTTGTTAATGACGATTACTACCTTCAGGCCGTGCGCGAGGGCTTTACGAAGCACAAAGCGCGTCTGCGCTTGAGGACCGTCATAAGCGTCGATGACCAAGAGCACGCCATCGACCATGCGGAGGGCACGTTCAACTTCGCCGCCGAAGTCGGCGTGGCCAGGGGTGTCGAGAATGTTAACGATCTTACCCTGCCAGTGAACCGAGGTGTTCTTGGCTTTGATCGTGATGCCCTTCTCCTTCTCAAGGTCCATGGAGTCCATGGCACGCTCCGTGACTTGTTGGTTGGCGCGATAAACGCCACCTTCTTTGAGGAGCTTGTCGACGAGCGTGGTTTTGCCGTGGTCGACGTGAGCAATGATAGCGATGTTACGGATGTTCTGATTCATAGCGCGGAGACGTTCTGTTCTTTGGAAAAGAGAAGAACGTGCTCTCCACCTCCGCCGAAGGCAAGGCCGAAGGCGGTTTGAAGCCGAAAAGACACTTATAGCCCTGTGGGGCTGTAAATATCAGAGCAGAAACTTGCGTTCGCGTAGCCAGTAAAGACATTGTTCAGCCCAAGGTGGAGCCGGCTTACCGGGGCGACCGAGGCCGAGACCGTGAGCGCCTTTTTCATAAATATGCAGAGAATACGGCACATGCGCAACCCGTAGCGCTGACGCGAAGAGATGGGCATTTTCCACGGGAACTGTTTTGTCTTCCATCGTATGCCAGATAAACGTGGGGGTAGTTTGCGCCGTGACCTGCAACTCGCTGGAGAGATAGCGAACCAGCTCAGGATCAGGATTTTCGCCGAGTAGATTTTTTCGCGAACCCACGTGACCGAATTCTAATAAACTGATCACAGGATAGCACAAAATAGCGACATCTGGACGAGAACTCTCGCGCTCAACCAAATCGGCATCGTCTGGTTTTCCTGCATCGAAGTGCGTCGCCAAGCTCGAGGCTAAATGCCCGCCGGCTGAAGAACCGATCACGCCAATCCGTGCCGGATCGAGTCCATCGCGCTTGGCCCATGTGCGCAACAATCGTAAAGCGCGCGCCGCATCGTTCAGCATCGCTGGATGCCGATACCCCGCCGAACCCAAACGGTATTTAAGGACGTAGCAGGTGACGCCTTGCGCAGCAAACCACTCAGCGTAACCCGCGCCTTCGTGGTCGGCTAGATGGGCATAACCGCCACCGGGCAAGACAAGCAACGAAGCGCCGTTAGCCTTACCCGCGGCTGGGGCAAATAAGGTGAGCGTGGGAATATCTTGAGGTTTTTCTCCTAGTGCTCCCGGAGCTGCCTTACTCCAAAGAGGTACCGCTGGGGCCAAAGGAGCGGCGAATAACGAGGTGGAAAAAATAATCGCGATAAAGCCAAACCAGACGCCGGGATTTTTTGATAACTTCATAAAGTAAGGGGTCCACGAAGTATGTTATTATTACTTCCATTGGCAAGGCTCGGCGCAGCCTTCGCGCTGTTGGCTTGCTTCGTTACGTTCACGGTAAACTCTCGTATTTTACGTCTGCTATGCGCCCTTCTGCTCTGCCCATCTACGAACTCGAACCTGTTGTCGTGAGCGCTCTGCGCGCCGGCGCTCGCTTGATCGTGCAGGCGCCCACCGGTTCGGGTAAGTCCACGCAGATTCCGCAGATGCTGCTTCATCACGGCTTCCTTGAAGGCGGTGAAGTCGTCGTCTTGCAGCCGCGCCGCCTTGCCGCGCGTATGTTGGCCAAACGCGTCGCCGAAGAGGTTGGAACCGCCTTGGGCGACGTAGTAGGCTACCAGATTCGACTTGAGTCTAAGGTCTCCGCTAGGACCCGTGTACGGTTTGTCACCGAGGGTATTTTGCTCCGTCAAATGTCGTTTGATCCCAATCTGCGCGGGATCAATGCGCTCGTCTTTGATGAATTTCACGAACGCCATCTTTACGGTGACATCTCGCTCGCACGGGCGCTGCAGATACAGCGCACCACGCGGCCGGATCTCAAAATTATTGTGATGTCTGCGACACTTGATGCCGGTTTGCTGCGCGACTACCTCGCGCCGTGTGACGTGCTGGTGTCGCAAGGCCGGAGTTTTCCGGTAAAAATCGAGTATCTAGCAAAAAGTGTGAATTTTGAGAATGAGCCCGTATGGGACGTAGCTGCGCGAGAATGTGAACGTATCGCACGCCTAATCGATGGCGACATTCTCGTGTTCATGCCCGGGGCCTATGAGATCAATCGTAGTCTCCAGGCGATACAAAATGGCCGCGAGTTGCGGGATTTTGTGAGTTTCCCACTCCATGGCGAATTACCGCCAGACCAACAAGATCGCGCTGTAGCGCGGACGTCAGCGCGCAAAATAATAGTCTCCACTAACGTTGCAGAAACTTCCCTCACCATCGACGGTGTAACCGCAGTGATCGATTGTGGCCTCGCGCGCATGGCCCGCTTTGATCCGCATCGAGGCATCAATACTCTGCTCATCGAAAAAATTTCTGCAGCGAGCGCAGATCAACGAGCCGGCCGAGCCGGCCGTACCGCGCCTGGCGTTTGCGTGAGGCTCTGGACAGAACGCGAGCATGGTACGCGCTCGCTCCAAGAGTTGCCTGAGGTGAAACGCCTCGATCTATCCGAGGTCGTCTTAACGCTCAAATCAAGTGGCATTGACGATGTGTTTGGCTTTCCCTGGCTGGAGAAGCCAGACGCGCGAGCACTAGAACGCGCGGAATTACTACTCGCGGATTTAGGTGCGCTTTCCGGTCAACTTCGCTCGATCACCGAACTAGGCCGTAAGATGCTGCGCTTTCCTGTGCATCCACGTTACGCGCGTATGTTGCTCGCAGCCCAAGAGCGAGGATGCGTGCGCCCTGTTGCTCTCATGGCGGCACTCACGCAGGGACGTAATTTTTTGCTGCGTGGTTCCGCGAAAGATATCGAACAAGCGCGAGAAGACATACTCGGAGACGAACACGAGAGTGATTTCTTCCTGCTTATGCGTGCTTGGAGTTACGCGGATAAAAATAATTACAGCCTCGATGCGTGTCGGCGGCTCGGTATCCATGCACAAGGCGCCCGTGCGGTTGGTCCACTTTACGAACAGTTTCTGGAAATCGCGCGAAAGGAAGGTCTCGACACCACTGACTCGCGCCTCGATTCCGTCGCAGTGCGGAAGTGTGTGCTCGCTGGATTTTCCGATCAACTCGGCAAACGACTCGACGCTGGCACGCTGCGCGTTGAGCTCGTCCACGGGCGCCGTGGCGTGTTGGCTAGGGAAAGCGGGATTCAACAAGCCCGGTTACTCGTAGCGGCGGAAATAAGTGAAATCGGCCGCGGAGATGGCGAGGTAAATACCTTGCTCACGCTCGCAACTGCCATCGAAGAACCCTGGTTAAAAGAAATTTTCCCAGACGATTACGGCGAAGCTCGTGGCGTCCTCTACGACGAACAAGCGAGGCGTGTGGTCGCGCGCAAAGAAAAACGCTTTCGGGATCTCGTGCTCGAGGCCAAGGGCAACTCCGACGATGTGCCGATGAACGAGGCCGCCGCACTGCTAACCAAAGAAGTTCTAGCAGGACGGATCACAATTGATGCTTGGGATGATACCGTAGAACAGTGGATCGTGCGTGTGAATCGCTTGGCCGAGTGGTTCCCTGAGCTGGAGGTCAATTTACTAACTGATGCCGACCGCAGCACACTGATTGAGCAAATTTGTTTCGGTGAAACGAGTTCGCGTGGTGTGAAAGAAAAAGCCGTCATGCCTGTGTTGCGCGATTGGCTCACTGCTGAGCAGCTCGCGGTGCTCGACGATTATTTGCCGGAAAAACTCACGATGGGGAACGGTCGAAAAGCTAAGCTCAGCTACAATAAAGAAGGCCCGCCGATCATGAGTGCGCGCATTCAGGAACTGTATGGGGTTGAGGGCAAATTTACGATCGGTCACGGACGCGTGCCGGTGAAATTTGAGGTGCTCGCGCCCAATCATCGCGCCATTCAAGTAACGGACGACCTCACAAGTTTCTGGCGCGACATGTACCCGAAGGTTAAAGCCGAACTCTCGCGCCGCTACCCGCGGCACGAGTGGCGCTGACAACAGAGGTTACTTCAAGGACCCGCCATTCACAAAGACGATATACATGCCGGCTTCCTTAATGCGGGTGTCCTCAGTGTTAGCCCCAAGAGTGAAGCTGGCGTCTTTAATGGTTGTTTGGGCGAAAAGACTCAGTGATTGGCCTAAGACGATGATCTTGGCGCCAGTGGGCTTGAACTGCTTTGTTAGCCAAGCGGGACGAGGCAGGCGATCGTCATGAGCAATGGTCACAGTACTACCGGAGTTAACGGCTATTTCCATCAAATCCACGGCGCTGTAAGTTGAGTCTCGGTCGTCTGCTTGCACCCAATCTGAGCCAAGGAGTTCGGCCGGTAGCGCAGGGAACGGCGTCTCGGCGTTAACGTAAGCATTTTTGCCCGGACGTGCGTCAACCTCTACGTGCACAATGGCAGCGTTTGGTGCGGTGTAGTTCAACGTTTTGATGAATTTGCCGAGCATGATCGGGCCGCTGGCCTTCACGGTTGCTGTCGCGGTCGGAGAGATCGAGCGGGTGGGCGCTTGATTGGGAAGATTCACGTGACCAGCGATGGGGGCGGCTCCGGTAAAGGCGTTAGCGGTGATTTCCACGCTAGCGGATGAAAGGCCAGTGCTCGCGGCGGTGAGGATGAGTTTGCCCGGATTGCGACTAGCACGCACAGCGACGCGGTTAATGCCGGCTTCCAGGTCGAGAAAAAGGTTGTTCGTTGAATCTAGTTTTCCGCTGTTGTAGCCGCCACGCCAAGTTCCTGGACCACTAAAGGTGAAATCGACCCGAGGCTGCACGGTGGGGCATCGCTGGCCTTGAGCATCTACGGCTTCAATGTCTATCAAGGCGATGTCAGAGCCATCGGCGCGCAGGCCACCTGGAGCGGTAATAACCGTGAGGCGAAGAGCAACCGGGGTGCCGGCGGTACGTTTCGAGTCGTTGGCAACTACTACTCCGTTGTTTTTTGCCACGGCCTTGAGTTCTCCGGGGACATACGTAACTTCGGAAAACGTGAAGAGGTAACGGTCCGAACGTTTGCCTAAACCGAGAGATTGTCCGTTGAGATACAGTTCTACCTCGGAAGCATTAGAAGCGACGTAAATGACTTTTTTGGTGCCTGCTGGGTACGTCCAATGGCCGATGATTTTAACTTGGGGTTCTTCTGTCCACATAGCAGTCATAACATCGAAAGCAGGCTTGGGTAGACGCACAGCGTCGACTTCACCACTATTGCGAGCGACCTCGACCGCGACGCGGCCACCACTGGTGCTGTCGGAGAAGATCCAATTGCCGCCACCAGCGTGATTGTCAGCGCCGAGTTTTTTCACGTAGTGGCTGACTTCGTTGACGGCGAATTGTTCAGAGTTGAGCTGGTATGTTTGTCCTTTGGCTTCAGGGTATCCAAAGTTGGGCGGCGAAAAATTATCCCACACGCGTCGCGGGGATTCTTCGCGATTATATTCCCCTTCGACGACGGGCAGACGTGCGATTTCACGACCACCTTCCGTACCTACACCCACATCCATAAATTCCGCGGTGATGGCATCAGCGCGTCTATGGGTGTAGGCGCGACCTCCGTGCGGATCATATTTATCCATGTAGCCTCGGAGCTCTTTGGCGTGGGCACGCGTGATCTTCTGGTTGCCGCCTTCCCAAAGCAGAATCGAAGGATTGTTGCGGAAATAAATAATGGCGTCACGGAACACGCTGGCGCGGAGCTGCCAAGCACCACCAATAGTGTCGTGTTCACCATCTGCGCCGGGTTGAAGCGCGACGATACCAAGACGGTCACCAGCGGAAATTTGCGCTGGCCCTGCGGCAGCGTGGCCCCAACGCACGAAGTTGCCACCACCGGCACGCATGAGCTCTAGAGTATAAAAATGCAGCCAATCTGGAAGCGCAGCACCAAGCCCGGCCCATTCGTTAGTGGGTTTCTGACCCCATCCGTGTAGTTTCAAGTGCTGGCCATTAATATAAAACCCGGAAGCTGCTTCCCAGCGGACGTGCCGTATACCGAGCGGGATTTCACAGGTGTCGATCGTTTCACCCGCTATGCGGAGCGATGATACCACGCGGTAAACGTGCGGATATGCGGGTTCCCAAAGTTTAGGATTTGCTAATTTAGCGGAAAATTTAAATTCAACGGATGCTCCGGCCGCGACGGACTTTTTTTCCGATAATTTCATGACAGAGTGTCCGGTTGAGTCGAAAATTTCCGCGTGGAGTTCTGCCTCCGCGGCAGTGGTGCGCTCGTTGCGCGCTGGAACCTCTAGACCGATGAGCGCAGATTTTTCATTGATCTCAGTGGCGTAGGCGTAGGGTCCAGCCGTCTCCAAGAAACTGTAGAGCGGAAGGCAAATGTGTAGCGGGTCGGTGACGTAGAGTCGAACATTGCGGTAAAGACCACCGTGCGCGGGATGCCAGTGCGGGTTATTCCACGGAATTTGATCGGCGTTGAGATCGGCTAGATTTTCGGGGATGGATTCGTTGAACTGCTCGGAAAGCTTCGCGAGATTAGGGTGGGTCTTCTCATTAGTCGCGGCCTGCGCGGAAATCGAAGGATCTAGCGGGTCTTTCATGAAACGGTTATCACACATAACGGCGAGTACGTTGGGCTGTCCGGCGGGCCGAAGGTGCGCAGTGAGATCAAAGCCAAAGGGAGTGAAGCCGGATTTACTCACGCCCAAAAGTTGGCCATTGAGGTATACCTCAGCGATTTGGCGGGCTGCCTCGAACTCGATAAAAACTTTTTTACCCATACTTGAGGCAGGTAGGGTGAATGTTTTTCGGTACCAAGTGCGTCCGCTCCATTGGATCTGTTCGCCGCGGTGGCCGGGGGTAGACCAATTGTCGAAAGTGTCGGTATCGTTGTATGTGTGAGGGGCTGAAACCATGGCCCAAGCGGAGTCGTCATAGGTTACGGCGGACGCACCGGCTGGGTCAGCTTTCAGGAATCGCCAATCAGGATTAAAATTTAATGTTATGCGTTCGGCGGCGCTAAGAGCGGATAATAGCAGGCCGAATGTTACAGCGAGACAGAGGGATAGCCGGTGAGCGGATGGGTAACGCATGGGAATTATGGTGCCCAGAGCCGCGTCAACGGCTAGGCGAAAACACGATCAATTGCTTAAATTGTTAACAGTGGTGTCGCTGAAGCTGAAGGCTTCTGCACTTCAACGGGCGTCGGAATATAGCGACGGCGGATTGGCGTCAGAACGCGCTCGGCGGGGGTGCGGTAGGCGCGACGACGATAGCCCGCGAGAGCAGGGTCTGATGCGCAGCGAATCTGGTAGGCCTGCATTCGAGCGAAAAGGTCATGCAGCTGAGCCGGAAGGGGATATGCGTCTAGACCAGATTTTTCTAGAGCCAATAGCAACTCATGCGTAGTTTCTAGTGTAGAAAGACAGCCGGCCTGGGGTTGTTGTTTGATGATGAAACGGCTTGGGGCGGTCGGTGTGAACATCACACGTGGTAGCCGTTGAAGGCTTGGGCTCAATCGGAGCATTTTACGAGCACCGCTCCACGTCCCATCGAGTAAAAAAAGTACTAAGCGTCGCCCGCTGAGATCCGTCTCGGTAAGGGCTCCAGTGGTTAGATTGCGCGCGGTGGGTCCGGGATAAACCAAGACTGGGAAGTTGGTCGGATCTGCGATGAGCGCTTGGACGAGTTCATGGGTGTCGAAAGTTAAACCCATATGGATCTCGCTGGTTGTAAGACAAAGATGCGTCAGACGCCCCGTCCCAGCTTTCTCATGTTTGAATTCTTTAGGGTGCATGAGATAGACGAATTTCGTCCGCGTCGGCATGGGCGTAATCGAGCTGCACCAGCAGAGAGACTGCGGCCAAAAACAACGGTAACATGTGATGCGACTCATGCTGAGTTTGAGATTGGGGCTGTACCGGCTGCGGGGTCAATGCGCGCCGCGTGATCTCAAGTAAGGGGGGAGTGCACGTAACCAAAGCCTAGCGCAGCGTCTTCGCAGTGCGACATTGCGATCCAGCTATTAGGCTCACTAGATTTTGATCGATGCCAGCTGATTTTCAATCTTCGCGTGAACCGCAACCTTTGCGGCCGGTCGCCCTGCTTCGCACGCCTTTCATAGAGAAATTCGGCGTACCGCGGCAAAGCGGGCTAGTGCCGGAGGCGGAGGGGCTCGTGGTGTTTACACCGGAGTTTGCCCGGGAAGAATTCGTCCGTGGGCTGGAGGCGTTCTCTCATATTTGGCTCATCACGCAGTTTCATCATAACGAATCCTGGACGGGATCAGCTACCGTGCGTCCGCCGCGGCTTGGGGGTAACGAGCGCGTGGGAGTTTTCGCCTCGCGCTCTCCGAATCGGCCCAACGGCCTAGGTCTGAGCTTGGTTCGCTTGATCGCTGTGGAGAAGACGCCAACTTTAATGCTGCGCGTCTCAGGTATTGATGCGGTAGACGGGACACCCGTTTTCGACATCAAACCGTATTTACCCTGGTGCGAGGCGCCCTTCGAAGCGCGCGCTGATTGGGCGCAAGCGGCGCCGACGGCTCGCGCGGCGGAAAATGTACTCATACCTCCCGAGCTATCGCTTCACGTGCTAAGCACGACGCCGGAAAACGGTACGGCAACCTTGGCGCTAGTGAGGCATCTTTTACAGCACAACCATCAACCCGCCTATCAACACGACGCCTCGCGTCTTTACGGCATGAGCGTGGCGGGTTGGAACGTGCGCTGGCGGTTGCTTGAGGGCGATCGCGTTGAGGTATGCGCGCTGGAGCGCTTGGGCGCGTAGTGAGTGCGCAAGGCTTGTCTTATACGCATGTAATCGGCGTTGTGCGGGTATGACGTCGCCGACTCCTCCGCTGGCCCCGTTGGCCGGTCGGCCAACGGTAGATGTGGTCATGGACAAATTTCTTGCGGTGGCCGCCGCTAAGGGACTCACACTTTATCCGGAACAGGAGGAAGCGATACTTGAGTTGTTCGATGATAAAAATGTGATTCTCGCTACACCGACCGGTTCGGGAAAGTCGCTGGTTGCCGCCGCGCTTCATTTTAAGACGCTTTGTGCGGGCGAACGTTCGGTCTATACGTGCCCGATTAAGGCTTTGGTTAACGAGAAGTTTCTATCCCTATGCCGCGATTTCGGTCCAGAAAACGTCGGCATGATGACAGGTGACGCGAGCGTGAATGTGACAGCCCCTGTGTTGTGCTGTACTGCGGAAATTTTATCGAATATTGCGCTCGGTGGCGGACCACGAGCCGCAGCGGTAAAAGCGGTCATCATGGACGAGTTTCACTACTACTCGGACCTCGAGCGCGGCACGGCCTGGCAGGTACCGTTACTCACGCTAACAGGTGCACGTTTTTTATTGATGTCGGCTACACTCGGAGCGACCGATTTTTTTGAGCGCGAGTTAACGCGGGTGACGGGAGCGCCGAGTTTGACCGTGCGAAGCGATCGGCGGCCTGTGCCATTGTCATTTGAGTATTCGGAGACACCTTTGACTGAGCGGGTAGCGGAGGTGTTGATACAAAAACGCGCACCTGTGTATTTGGTGCATTTCACGCAACGCGATGCCGCAGAAGCGGCTCAAAATTTGATGAGCCTGGATGTATCGACTAAAGATGAGAAGGCCGCGATCGCGACGGAGTTGGAGAGAGTAAAATTCAACAGTCCCTACGGCAAAGAAGTAAAAAGATGGCTGCGGCACGGCGTGGGCGTGCATCACGCAGGTTTGTTACCCAAATATAAGATTTTAGTGGAGCAACTGGCGCAAAAAGGGCTGCTTAAAGTGATTTGTGGCACAGACACCCTAGGAGTTGGCATTAACGTGCCGATCCGCACGGTGCTGTTCACTCAGCTCTGGAAATATGACGGTAAAAAGGCGGCCGTGTTGGCTGTGAGAGATTTTCGTCAAATCGCGGGCCGCGCGGGCCGCGCCGGTTTTGATGATCGAGGATACGTCATCGCTCAGGCGCCAGCGCACGTGATCGAGAATAAGCGCGCCGAGGAGAAATTAGCCGGCAACCCCCAGAAACTACGCAAATTGATTAAGGCACGTGCACCTGAGGGGGCCGTGGGTTGGGATGCAAAAACTTTTGAACGACTACAGGCGGCACCACCTGAGGGACTCACCTCGCGCTTCGCTCTTTCTCATGGGATGTTACTGCTGATGCTCAGTCGTGACGGTGATGGGTGTCGAGCCTTGCAGCGACTAATTGGCGATTCTCATGAACCCGTTGCACGCAAACCCGCGCTCCGCTCTCGCGCATGGCAATTATTTCGGGCGCTAATCGAGAGAAAAATTGTGGAAGTTATTCCTCGTTCCGAGCGCGAAGATCGAGGTCGCAAATTAAGAGTTAACCTCGAGCTGCAAAATGATTTTTCGCTTCATCAGGCGCTTTCCTTGTACCTGATCGATACGCTACCCCTGCTGAATCGCGAATCGACTGATTATCCATTCGACGTCCTCACACTCTGCGAGGCGATCGTTGAGGATCCTGAAGCGATTTTGCGCCGGCAAGTAGATCGCCTGAAGACGGAAAAGATGGCAGAAATGAAGGCCGCGGGCGTCGAGTACGACGAACGGCTCGCGAAGCTAGAAGAGGTGGAACACGTGAAGCCGTTGCGTGAATTTTTGTACGATACATTTAACACCTTTGCGGCCGCGCATCCGTGGGTCGAAAGTGAGAATGTGCGCCCGAAATCAATCGCTCGCGAAATGTTTGAGGGCTATCGCTCATTTTCCGATTACGTAAAAGATTACGGCCTGGAACGCATGGAAGGGCTCCTGCTACGACATCTCACACAAGTCTGGAAAGTACTTGCTCAAACGGTACCCGACAGCGCGAAATCTGAAGATGTGGCTGAGATGGAAGTTTACCTGCGTGAGCTAATTAGCGGCGTGGATGCAAGTTTACTAGAAGAATGGGAACGATTGAAAAACCCTGATTGGATCGCAACCGATATAGGAATGTCAGACAAACCAGCACGTCCGTTGAGCTTTGATATCACCCGAGATACCGCTGGTTTTAAGCGGCTCATTCGCACGGAAATATTTTCGATTTTGCAGCGTGCGCTCTCGTGGGATGATGAACATGAAATGATCAGAAATGAGTTTGCTCAATATGGTGAGGCGCGTGGTCGCTTCCGTCTAGACCCTGAGGGGCGAGCGACGAAACACATGCATTTTGGTGCGGTCGTGAACGAAGGCGAAATCGCCACAGCAAGTGTCGGCGAGATGGAGATTTCACAGGTGTTAGTTGATGCCGATGGAGCGAACGATTGGGAGGCTGTTTTCGGAGTATCGATGGCTAAATCGCGAACAGAAAACCGGGCGGTAGTACGTCTTATTACCGTTCGCTCGATCGGAGGCACTCACATAGACGAATCGCCTATTGTGTGAGTCATTCGTGGATTAAGTTGGCTGGAGCAATTTCGAATTCGCTTGGGGCGAAAGGATGTAGGCGTTCATTCTTCTAGGATGGAAGCGCCGCTACCATTTATTGTTCATGTCGATGCTGATGCATTTTTCGTCGGATGTGAACAGGCACGGCGACCAGAATTACGCGGAAAAAAATGCGCAGTAGGCGGAACCGAACGTGGGATTATTTCCTCAGCTAGCTACGAAGCGCGAGCGTGTGGAGTGTATACACCCATGCCGACGAGCCAGGCGATGCGCGTGTGTCCGGATCTGATCATGATCCCGCATACAAGCGGTCTCTACGGCCAAGTTTCCGAGGCTATGTTTGATCTGTGCGAATCGATCACGCCTTGGGTGCAAAGGAACTCGATTGATGAAGGTTATCTCGACTTGGCTGTTTGTGGGCTCAAAAACACGGCCGAGGTAGAGGTCTTGGTGCGAAAGTTGCAGCAAAGAATTTGGGATCAATTAAGGATCACTGTCTCCATGGGCATCGCAGCAAACAAGCTGGTCGCACAGATCGCCAGCAAGCTGAAGAAGCCTCAGGGATTTGTCGTCGTGCCGGTCGGCTCCGAGCGAGAATTTTTAGCGCCCCTAAGCATCGGGAAATTACCGGGGATCGGAGCAAAGACTGAGGCCACTTTAGCTGAGTTTGGAATAAAACTTATCGGCGATGTATGTGTGCGCAGTGAGCGTGAATTAAAGCAGGCGTTTGGCAGTGATTGGGCCGCGGTAATTGCAATGGCACGAGGCGAAGACGATCGTCCCGTAGAAACAACCACGCCAGATGCGAAGAGTTATTCACAACAAGAGACATTTGCTGAGGATGTCGGTGATTTCTCTGTTATTGAGCGCGTAGCGAAACGAATGATTGATGAATTATTGCCAAAAGTGCGGGCAGATAGAAAACGCGTTAAGACTATCACAGTTAGGGTGCGCTATGGTGATTTTACGCAGACCTCACAGGGCAAAAGTTTAGCGGAGGCTAGTGATCTGGAGGCGCCTTTTTACCCTCTGTTGGGTTCGTTGCTGCGCGAGTCATGGAACCAATGTCGAAAATTGCGTTTGGTGAGCGTACGTTTTTCCGGCGTTGAAGAGAATGGGGCTCAATTGGAGATGTTTGCACAGGCTGATGAAAAACGCCGAAAGCTGGCTGCTGTTTTGGATCGATTAAATTCAGTCGGGACTTCGGCGGGTGTGTCCCGAGGTCATCAATTGAGTCGCGCAAAGCGGGATTAATCGGGGGGAGGGGCGACAATTATCATGTTTTTCGCTTATGAATTCATGAAATGAATTGGTCTGAGGCCTTTCAGTGTATTTGTTGCGGTGATGGCGAACGATGACATAGTAAAACGGATCGAGGCGGCGAAACTCGCGGTGAAATCACAGACGGCTTTGTTGCACGCCGAATTCGGTCGGGCGGAAAGTCGCTGGAAAAGCGACGGCACACGAGTCACAGCGATCGATGTCGCGATTTCAGAAAATATTTTCCGCGAGTTGGCTGCGCAATTCCCAGATGATCAATTCTTCAGTGAAGAACTAGCGGAGTCTGAAGCAGCAATTCCAGTGCGCGCGACATATTCATGGGTGCTAGATCCGATTGATGGGACTAATAATTTCGCGCTAGGCATTCCGTATTGCGCGATTTCATTGGCATTGTGCGAACGAGGTGAGCCGATCTACGGGGTAGTGTACGATTTGAGTCGACGGGTTTTGATGCATGGAGGCCCGGGATTTGGGATGCACGATGGGGAGCGCGTCGTATCAGTCCTTAACTTGGCGCCGCATCGCGAGAGTATCGTAGGGTTTCATCGACCATTCGATCCAGCATGGTTACCGGCAACCCAGTCGGTACTCACACAATTTAAGATTCGTGGGCTGGGGAGTGCTACCTTGCATCTAGCTTATGTAGCGGCGGGTTTGTTTGATGGCTGCGTGGATTTTAATGTGAAGATTTGGGATTTGGCCGCAGCAATTCCGCTGGTTCGCGCGGCGGGCGGCGAAGTCACTTTTATCAATGGAGCACAATTGCCGATGCAGTCGTTTGATCTAAAAATGGGTCGGATTGTTTACATCGCCGGAGGGCCTATCGTGGCGGCTCGGTTAAGGGAGTTGGTTCAGGGCTAACAAAAAAGCCGGCTTTGCAGCCGGCTTTTGCGAATTATAGGCTACGTAAGCCTTTCAGCTTAGTTAGACCTGATAGGTTTGGAGCGGAACCGGATCGAGAATGGTGCTATTTGGCATCTGTGCTTTAAGCTGAGTCATGAACCAAGCGCGGGCTGCAGGATCACCATGGGTGAGAACGACACTGCGCGCTTCGGTCTGGACGGCAAATTGCACGAGCTCTTCGCGATCGGCGTGGCCGCTGAGTTCGAAGCGTTCCACGCGAGCTTTGATTTTGGTTTTAACGTTCGCGGTTTTGAAGAGGAACGTGTCGCCCGGGGCGGAAGCGAGGAGTTCTCCACCGGGGGTTTCGGGGTCGCAGTAACCGACGAAGCCAATCGTGTTGCGGGCATTACCTAATAGTCCGGAAGCGAGGGTGTAACTAGGGGTGCGCTCCACGAGCATGCCGGAACTTATGATGTACAGGGCGTTTTGACCAGGATCTTGGCCTGCCACCAGTTTGCGAGGCGCCGGTTTGATTTTTAGTTCCTTAATGATGCCACGGTTAAATTGAACGTGTTTGGTCTTGCGACTGATTTCATCGAAATAATCGGCGAGATCCATCCCTAGGCCGGAAGCAAAAATAGGGAAGTCGACGAGTTTGCCGAATTTGCGGGCGTCATGGATAATCGTCAGCACTTCTTGCATGCGGCCTAGCGCAAATACTGGAATGAGGAAGGAGCCACCACGTTGAATGGTGTCATTAATGCTCGCGACCAAGCGGATCATTTCCTCGGAACGACTTTTACCGATTGGGCGTTCGGTAGTTCCGCGAGTCGTTTCCGTGACGACGGTATCAAAGTGGCCAGCTGGAAAGCGCGCGCCTTTTAAGGTGCGTTGATCGGTGAACAGGACATCGCCGGTGAAAAAGATTGCGCGGTTTTTGTAGACGAGTTCGACCGCGGCAGCTCCCGCAACGTGACCGGCGGGATGAAACACGATCTCGATTTCATCTTTGGCGCCACGGAAGTGTTTAGCCTGATTGAAGTTTAATCCGATCATGCGTTTGCCGCAACGATCGATTTCCTCATGAGTGAACAGCGGATAATCGGGAATGTTGGCCTCTTCGCGTTGGCGCATCATCACGTTGGCGGAATTGTGCAGCATGCGCTCAATGAGCATGCGACTGGAGGTCGTCATTAACACAGGGGTGTTGGGATGCTCGCGCATCAACACCGGCAGACTGCCGATATGATCCAAGTGGCAGTGCGTGATAATGATAAGATCCAGGGGCTTATCGCGAATCAGCGAAAGATCAGGGGAGGCGGCACGGCCGACTTCTTTGGGATTTAAGCCGCAGTCAATGACGATGCGGAGTTCGCCGAGCTCGATGAACATCGAATTGGCACCGATGCCACCTGCGCGGTTGAGGTCTGTTAACTTCATGAAAGAAACAGCCAACACGAGATCACCGACGAGAACGAGAACGAATTTTTAAGTTCGGCCCCGCGAGTACCCGTAAATCATTAGGCAACCATGAAATAAGTCACATTTACTACCTTAGGTCGGTATCTTAAGATCAAATGGCGGTAACACGACGTGGATTTTACGTCCAGTCTCGTCGACTCCATGAAAGGAACCCGTCGCCCGAGCTTCACAGCCGGTCACATGGTAACTGTTGTATGAGAAGCGCTCACCGGGTGCGAGGCGCGGGGTTTCACCTATGATTTTATCACCTTCAATAACCAAATGAGAACCGTCAGCATGTTCCAGGACCCACTTGCGGCCGAGTAGAGTGATCGTGTGTTCGGAGCTGTTGTGAATCGTTACGAAATAAACAAACGCATGCGGTTTCTCCATGGGGAGGCTGGCACCGCCGTGATGGTAAGTGATTTTATCTAGTGAAGCGCTAAGACCGGGGATTTCGTAGGAGCTGCTGGACACAAGATGAAACAGACGTACAATCCAGTAACGAGCAAGCATACGCTAAGGCGGACATAATTTAGCTTCGAGCTTGCGGCGCATCGTTGGCCTGCGCAAAAAACGCACCATGGCTAAATACGCGCTTCTTTCGGTCAGCGATAAACAGGGTCTGGCAGAATTCGCGGCGTCGCTGGTGCGAACACACGGCTACACGCTCTTGTCGACCGGCGGCACAGCCAAGTTGCTCGCGGAAAAAGGCCTGCCTGTCACTGAAGTGGGTAACCACACTGGTTTTCCTGAAATCATGGAAGGACGCGTAAAAACGCTGCACCCTAAAATCCACGGTGGCCTCCTATGTCGCCGCGATAAACCCGAACACCTTGCCCAAGCTCGTGAAAACCAGATCGAACTCATCGATCTCGTTGTGGTTAATCTTTATCCTTTTGAGGCCACAGTGGCCAAACCTCACGTTGAGTTCGAGGAAGCCATCGAGAATATCGATATCGGCGGGCCTTCCATGTTGCGAAGCGCGGCAAAAAATCACGCGAGCGTCACTGTCGTGTGCGATCCGGTTGATTACTCGAGCGTGCTGACAGCGTTTGCTGCAGGCGAGGGGAGCGAAATGCTTAACGGCCTGCGCCGACGCCTCGCCCTCAAGGTCTTTCAGCGCACAGCCAGCTACGACTCAGCCATTGCTGGTTACTTAGCGACTCAGGCCGATACACCCGACCTTGAGGCCTTGAGCGGTCTGCCCGGCACACTTTCGCTTTCATGGAAAAAAGCACAAAACCTACGCTATGGCGAAAACCCGCACCAGCACGCAGCTCTCTACGGCACCTTTCATGAGCATTACGAACAGCTCCAAGGCAAAGAGCTGAGCTATAATAATATTTTAGATATAACCGCCGCCACCTATCTCATCGGCGAATTTGAACGTCCCACCGTAGCGATTTTGAAACACACCAATCCATGTGGTGTAGCCAGTGCAGATACGTTACTTGAAGCTTGGGACAAAGCCTACGCAACTGACAGGCAAGCCCCCTTTGGCGGTATTATTATTGTCAACGCCACGCTTGATGCCGATCTCGCCAAGTTGATTGCGGAAATCTTCACCGAGGTCATCATTGCTCCTCGATTCACCGTTGAGGCTCTCGCTATTTTTTCCAAAAAGAAAAATCTGCGCCTTATGATTGCCAAAGCGGGTATAGGCGCGGATGCGTTGCAGGAAATACGATCCGTAATCGGAGGAGTGCTAGTGCAAGATCGAGACCGCACCCTAGGTAATGTGCGTGAATTCAAAGTCGTGACCCAGCGTCAACCCACGGCCGATGAATGGAGCGCCATGTTGTTTGGCTGGAAAGTCGGCAAACACGTCAAATCAAACTCGATTATTTATTGCCGCGGTGAGCAAACACTCGGCGTGGGTGCAGGTCAAATGGCTCGGGTGGATAGCTCACGCATAGCGGTGTGGAAAGCCGGTGAGGCTGGCTTAGATCTACGAGGCTCGGTCGTGGCGAGTGAAGCACTTTTCCCCTTCGCGGACGGTTTGATTGCGGCGGCGGAGGCCGGTGCGACATGTGCGATTCAACCCGGCGGTTCCGTCCGTGATCCCGAGGTGATTGCGGCAGCCGATGCCCGCGGTATGGCCATGGTTTTTACCGGATCGCGTCATTTTAAGCATTAATCGAGCTTCCGACGATTTCCGGTTGGCGATCCGCTTGGATCGCCTCCAACGTAATGGGATGTTCGACCCGGTAGAAAAACTCAAAGAATTCATCCGTCATCCCTCGGTTTCCGCCGACTCCAAATTTCGCGAAGGCATGCGCGGAGCGCAGAACTTCGTCTCGGATTTACTCGGGTCGATGGGATTTAGTGTCGAGGTCGTCGCGACTGACCTGCACCCCATAATTTTGGCCAGCCGTGGCACCAACCCATCTTGGCCTCATGTCGTTGTCTATGGGCACTACGATGTTCAACCTGCCGATCCTTTGAATCTATGGACATCGCCTGCCTTTGAACCCACTGTGCGGGGTAATCGTATTTATGGCCGTGGGGCGGCCGATAACAAAGGTCCTTTGATGACCAACATCACTGCGATTGCTCGACTTCTCGAAAAACATCCCAATCTGCCATTGCGTATCACCTTTCTCATTGAAGGCGAAGAGGAGATGGGCAGCCCTAGCTTCCCGAAGTTTCTAGAAAAATACAAAGATCGTTTACGCGAGGCGGACTTCGTTTATTTGTCGGACACCGCCTTGCCAAACGAACACCAGGTCGTGCTTACCTGCGGATTGCGCGGATTAACTTTATTCGACGTGCAGATCACTGGAGCAAAAGGGGATCTGCACTCGGGTCTGCACGGCGGAGTGTTGCGTAATCCGATTCAAGCACTGGCGGAGATCATTGCTACTCTCCATACTCCGGATGGCCGAGTGAATGTGCCTGGCTTCTACGATGATGTGCTCGATGTTCACCCTTGGGAACGTGATGAATTAAAAAAACTCGGAGCAGACGAAAAAGCTTATGCGGAGTTCCTTGGCATTGACACATTCTACACCACACCGGGCTTTTCACCTTTTGAATCCTCCCGTTTTCAACCGACGCTAGAACTTAACGGCATAGGTGGCGGCTATCAAGGTGAAGGTACAAAAACAGTCATACCGAGCAAAGCCTTCGCCAAAATCAGCTGCCGACTTGTGCCCAATCAGCAGCCGGATAAAATTAAAAAACTCGTCATGGATGCGATCCGTGCCCGCACGCCCAAGGGGGTCAAACTTGAGTTTATCGATCAACATAAAGGGGATCCTTATGTGGTGGTACCGCCAGGACGTTCTAACACGCCGAAGAATCAATCCCCTGTATTGGCTCGTGCCTTTCAGGCTGCCGATACAGCGATCAGCTCAGTTTGGGGGCGTGCCCCGCTTTATCTGCGCGAAGGAGGTAGCGTACCCATCATTGCCGACATCAAGCGCGTAACAGGCTTAGATTCTGTGATGTTTGGGCTCTTTCTACCCGAGGATAACCTTCATGCACCGAACGAGAGTTTCAATTTGGACGTCATGAAGAAAGGCATAGAGACAACAGAGCGAATTTTTGCTGATTTGGCTGGCGTGAGGTAAGTCCCGTTTAAGCGGGAGCATAGCCTCGGCATTTGTGCACAAAAAAGCCCCAGCCTAGCGGCTGGGGCTTTTAAATTTACTGAAAGGCAAATCGATTACTGCTTTTTGATGATCACCAATTCGACACGGCGATCCTTCTTCATTTCTTCATCGGTGCCACTCTTCTTCGATTCTTCGCTGCCCTTGGAAAGCGTTTCGAGTTTATCTGCCGAGACTTTGAGGGTCTCTAGGTATTTTTTGGCTGCACTCGCACGGCGATCGCCGAGGCCTAAATTGTATTCAGAGGTGCCGCGCCAGTCAGCGTGACCTTCGAGGAGAAGACGCTGGTCGGGATTCTTTTCCAGATATTCTTTGGCCGCTTTTAGTTTCGCGCGTTCGTCGGGCTTGGAGATGTCCGAGCGATCGAATTCAAAATAGACCGCTCCGAGCAAGCCGCGGATGGTGTGGCCATCATCAATGATGCCATCACCGAGACGCTGTTGCAGTCCGGAGTTTTGGTCCGCCGTGGTTGATACGTCCTGCGGGTTGATGTTACCGCCGGTGTTGGGTCCGATAAGCGTGGCGCTCGGATCCGGACGCACCGGTTTCTTGGCGCAGCCGCTTAAAACGACGGTCGCGCTGAGAGCGAGAAGGAGGAAATGCTTCGAAACAAGTTTCATGGCGTGGATTTAGATAAAGTTAGCTAACTAAGCTATTGGCCCAAGCATTTGGGGCGGCAAGAAATTTAGAGAGGTTTCTTCTATTAGGTGATGCTAAGGTTTAACGCCTACCAGCGTCGCGCCTGCTCGCCAGAGTCAAAAATGCTCACCGGTGGTGGGCTGGCCGGGATTCGAACCCGGAACCAACAACTTAAAAGGATGCTGCTCTACCATTGAGCTACCAGCCCTAGACCGATGGAACTGCGGAAAATGGGTAGCGCGCGATGGGCTTGGCAAGAAATTTCTCCGCGACATTGCAGTCTCGATTGACCGCGAGCAAAGCTAGGAGCTATCTGCTGTGACTCCGCTAAAGAAATTGGGAACAATCGAACAGTACACGCATCAGAATGAGGCAGCACGTATGTCCTCAAAAGCTCAAGAAGTAGCCTTGGATCATGCCTTGGTAGCCCGCTTTAAAAACGGCGACCAATCGGCATTCGACGAAATGGTCACTCGTTATTGGGATCGGATTTATTCGATGGTGCATCAACTTCTGCGCAATCAGCAAGACGCCGAGGAGGTCACCCAAGATGCGTTCATTCGCGCGCATCGCGGTCTTGTGAATTTCCGCGGTGATTCCGCCTTCTCCACTTGGCTGTACCAGATCGCAACCAATTTGGCGCGCAACCGCTATTGGTATTGGTGGCGCCGTAAGCGCGATAAATCCGTATCATTCGATGCGCCTCTCAGTGCTGATAATGACACAACCCTGGCTGATATTATTCCAGCCGAGGTTGAGACGCCTGATGATATCACGGTAACGACCGAGTTTGTGGCTCGCATCGCCAAAGGCATGGAGAAAATCAGCGCCAAGCATCGTGAGATTCTCACGCTGCGAAACATCAAGAATCTGTCTTACGAAGAGATCGCTGAGATTTTAAATATTTCTGTTGGTACGGTTAAAAGCCGCATTGCTCGCGCCCGCGATAGCCTGAAATCAAAACTAGGAGAGGATTTTAAATGAACGACGCCGAATTTATCGAACTGCTTAATCTTTATCTCGACCACGAGATCAGCGCCGTCGACGCGCGTCGGCTAGAAGCGGAAGTCACCAGTAATCCCGCGCGCCACAAAATCTATCGTGAGTACTGCCAAATGCAGAAGGCCTGTGTCGTCTTGGCTCAAGCCTCCGCGCTCGAAACTGCTAACACCCCAGCGGAATCAAATGTGGTGCGCTTCGAGGAATCAGCTCCGCGTTGGAGCTTGGGTTTTTACACGCTAGCGGCGTGTGCTGCAGCTGCCTGTGTTGCGGTGGTAGCGGTTATGCGCAATGGACACGACTCGGCCAATTTGGCCGCCCTAGCGCCTGAAACAACCATCATCACCAATGGGCAATTTACGCCGGTCTCAGCCCTCGCTAACAACGCGCGTGATTTGCCGCGCACCGTCTCTGTGGCTTCGAGAAATGCCGATTTGAAGCCCGCTTTTGCCGCCTACACGACTCGTTCAATTGCCGAACAATCCAAAGTGACTCAACTTGACCGCAACGATGCTCGTTTCGACTGGATGCAACGCGTTCAAGTCAGCTCCATGCCCCGTGTCATGGCGGAGGATTTACGCTTCGATCAGACGACCAATCTAGCACCCGAGAAAAACAACTTCCGTAACCGGCGCCCAATCGACGCTCGTTTTGAGCAAGCGGCTCATCAATTTCAACGTTGAGTGCTGGATAATTCAGCTAAGGGCTTTTTTGATCAAAGCCTCAGTGGAGGCAGACGCTCCTAAAGCGAGAGCAGCCTGCCTAATGGCGGTATCGGCATCGGGCGCTTTGTAACCAAGCGCAACCAAAGCGGAGATGGCATCTCGATGCGAGCTGGCTGGAGCGGCACTGGAACCGGAACTTGCTTGGAGGTTATTTTTCGCTCCACCACCGGTGAGCTCAACCTTCGACTTGAGTTCGACTACCAGGCGTTCAGCCGTTTTTTTACCAATGCCGGGGCATTTCGCCAACAAGCCAATATCACCACTACGAATAGCTGATTCTAGTGATTCCACTGAAAGGCGGCTCATGATTCCGAGCGCGCTCTTTGGACCAATTCCCGTTACATGGTCGATCATCAGCCGGAAAAAATCTCGATCCGCAACGGTAGCAAAACCGTACAAAGTCTGCGCGTCCTCCCGGTAAATTACGTGCGTGTGCAATTTCACCTCGGAGCCTGTAGACGGAAGCTTCTCCGCGCTGGTGAGTGGGATGTTAACCTCGTAGCTAAAGCCATTCAGCTCGACAATGGCGTGAAGCGGAGTGGCTGATACGAGAATTCCTTTTATGGAAGTGATCACGATGATGTAAGCTGGGCCTGGTGGGTTATTTCAAGCCGAGCACGTCTTGCATATCATAAAGTCCAGCTCCGCGTCCGACGAGCCATTGGGCGGCGCGCAGTGATCCGCGGGCAAAAATGCCGCGATCGCTGGCTTTGTGCGTCAACTCTAGACGTTCTCCCAGTGCGGCAAACATGACGGTGTGATCGCCCACCACGTCTCCGCCGCGCAACGCGTGAATTCCTATTTCCGTGGGCGTGCGCTCGCCGGTGATGCCTTCACGGCCGTGGCGTAAAGCCTCCGAGGTTAGCTTGCGCTCCTCCATGATGATCTCAAGCAAACGAGCGGCGGTGCCACTGGGAGCATCCTTTTTGAAGCGATGATGCATCTCGACTACTTCGACATCGTAATCCGAACCTAGAATCGCCGAGGCTCGACGTGTAAGGGCAAAGAGTAAATTTACGCCAATAGAGAAATTTCCCGCCCACACGCAGGGGACCTTTTGAGCCAGGTTAAGTAAACGTGTTTTCTCTTCTGCGGAGTGACCGGTGGTGCCGATCACAATTGGTTTTTTGTGTGCTAAAGCTAGCTCGAGCAAACCCTCAGTCGCTCGATGAGTGCTAAAATCAATGATCACATCGCACGCGGCAATATGATCAGCCACCACATCACCCGCATCCAAGCACGCGCAGAGTGAGACCCCGGCATCAGATGCCGCCGCGGCGATAGCTTGGCCCATGCGACCGCGCGAACCATTCAGTAATACTTTAATGGACATTGGAGTTTTTTTAACGGTCTAGCGCAGACAGGACTAGGGTTAATTTCTGCGCACTCTCTTTACTGATTTCGCTCAACGGTAAACGGACCTCCGCGCTGCCGATGATACCCGCCCGCACCAAAGCAAATTTGATCGGGCTGGGATTAGACTCGATGAAGATCGCTTTGAACATTGGGTATAAGCGACGATGCGATTTGAGCGCCTTGGTGAAATCTCCAGCCAAAGCGAGTCTCACCATGTTGCTGATGTCGCGCGCATAAAGATTTGAGGCCACACTGATCACGCCCTCGGCACCCACGGCCATGAAGGGCAGGGTGAGGGAGTCATCTCCGCTAAGAACGGTAATGTCGGCTCCGAGCGCGTGTTTGAGTTGATCGACACGATCCACGCTGCCGCCTGCCTCTTTAATCCAGCGCACATGTTTATATTTTGCGCGCAAACGTTCAACGACAGGTATGCCAATTTCAATACCACAGCGCCCGGGGATGGAGTAGAGAATGATCGGTTTATCGGTAGCCTCAGCGACTGCACTAAAATGCCGGAAAAGTCCTTCAGCTCCGGGTTTGTTATAATAGGGCGCCACAACCAACATGGCATCAGCCCCAACGGCATGGGCCTGCTGTGTGAGCTCGACCGCTTCCTGAGTGGAGTTTGAGCCGGTACCAGCAATGACAGGTACGCGCCCACGCGTCATTTCCACGGTGGCCTCGATTATTTCAATATGTTCTTCGTGATTTACCGTCGGCGATTCTCCTGTGGTGCCCACAGGCACCAAGCCGTCGATCCCTCCACGAATCTGGTGTTCAATCAACCGCTTTAGATCGCCATGAGCGATCCGGCCCTTCTGAAAAGGCGTAACAAGTGCGGTGATTGTACCGGTAAGCGGACGTGTTTTCATGAAATGTTTGCGTTGTTTTACAACAATCTTGAGTAACCCTGCGTTGCAATTCGTTTTATGATTGCTGGTAGTCAATGGCTTTCCGACTTCCCTCAAGATGCAACCGGGCTCTTCGGGCTTTCGTTTAAAAATCAATAACAGCTATCTGAGTAAAAAAGCGGGGTAGAACTAGGACAAAGCCTGTTTTTTGGGGGCATTTTTTTAGCAAAATTTAGCGCACCAAGAGGTATTCTAATCGTCCCAATATTTTTAGGGCTTGGATTCACCGTCGTCGGGCGCTTGTCTTAGCGGTTTCTACCATGGGATTGGCATTATTATTCGCAGGTCAGGGTGCTCAAAAAACGGGCATGGGTAAATCGCTTTACGCGGGTTCCCCTGCGGCGCGTGCGCTATACGATGAAGCCAATCGGGTTTTGGGCTGGGATCTCGCTCATATGAGTTTTGAGGGCCCTGATGCCGCCCTCACACCCACCAAAGTCTGTCAACCGGCGCTTTTTGTGCATGGCATGGCGTTACTTGCAGCTCTGCGCGAACAAGGCAAAGCATCCGAAATCAACTTCGCCCTAGGCCTAAGCTTAGGTGAAGTCACAGCTTATGCCGCCGCAGGCGTTTTCGACTTCACCACGGGATTAAAGATAGTGGCCGAACGTGGACGGCTGATGCAATTGGCCTGTGAGCAAACCTCAGGCGCCATGGCGGCGGTTATCGGCGAAGAGCGCACCAGTGTTGCTGAGCTCTGCCGCGACTTCGATGTCGAAGCGGCTAACTTCAACGCACCCGGACAAATCATTATTTCTGGTGAAAACACCAAAATCGCCGCTGCTGTCGCTGGCGCCAAAGAGCGGGGAATGAAAAAAGTCATCCCGTTAAACGTTGCCGGTGCCTATCACTCGCGACTCATGGAGCCGGCCCGTGTGGCATTTGCTGCTTATCTCGAAAGCGTGCCGTTTGCGGCTCCAAAATTCACCGTCTTCACCAATACCACGGGTCAAGCGATCGCCGATCCTGCGGCCATCAAAAACGCCTTGGTAAAACAAGTTGTTTCATCCGTGCTTTGGGAGGATTGCATGCGCCAGGCCGCAGCGGCTGGGGCGAGTACGTTTTGGGAACTAGGACCGGGAGGCGTGCTGACTGGGTTGGCCCGTCGCACCGAAAAATCCTGGTCTGTAAAAAATTTCAGCGAATTCACCGATCTTTCTAATGCCTGAGCCGATGTCCGCCAAAAACACCCGCAATTTCTGCATCATCGCCCACGTCGACCATGGCAAAACGACGCTTTCCGACCGACTGCTTGAGCACACCAACACCGTTTCGCAACGCGTACTGACCGCGCAGCATCTAGACTCGATGGACCTCGAAAAAGAACGAGGTATCACGATCAAGTCGCATCCGGTCACGATGACTTACCGAGCGAAAGACGGCCAGGACTACAAACTCAATCTAATGGACACGCCCGGCCACGTGGACTTCTCCTACGAGGTTTCGCGCAGCCTCGCAGCCTGCGAAGGTGCTGTTCTGTTGATCGACGCGGCCCAAGGCGTGGAAGCGCAGACAGTCGCCAACGCTCATCTGGCCTTCGGTCAAAACCTCAAGATCATCCCGGTTATTAACAAAATCGATCTTCCGAGTGCTAATCTCGAACTGTGCACCCGCCAACTAGAGGATATTCTCACGATTCCTGCTGAGGAAGCGATTCTCGCCAGTGGAAAATCTGGGATCGGTATTGTAGATATTTTAGAGGCTGTGGTAGCCCGCGTTCCTTCACCACGCTGGAGCGATTATCCGCAGGCTAGGATTTTGGTGTTTGATTCACTTTACGACGCCTACCGTGGCTGCATCGCGTATGTGCGCGTGTTCTCGGGCTCCATCAAAGCGCATGACATGATGATGCTCATGAGCACCGGCCAAAAAGCTGAAGTGAAAGAAGTCGGCATTTTCACGCCGAAAATGGAGAAATGTGCGGTACTGAACGCCGGCGATGTCGGTTACATTGTCTCCAGTATCAAGACTCCATCCGAGGTGAAAACCGGCGATACCATCACTATCGCTGCACGACCCGCCACGGAAATGTTGCCTGGCTATAAGGAAGTTCGCCCCATGGTTTTCTGTGGGCTCTATCCCCTAGAGAGCGATGATTACGAAAAATTGAAAGCCGGCCTTGGCCGCCTCCAACTCAATGATGCAGCCTTCGTGTATTCCTCGGAAAGCTCACTGGCATTAGGTTTCGGCTTTCGTTGTGGTTTCCTCGGCTTGCTCCACATGGAAATTATTCAGGAGCGCGTGCGTCGCGAGCATGATGTAGAAATCATCTCCACGTACCCAAGCGTCATTTATCACATCGTTAAACAAGGCGGAGAAGAGATTGATGTGGATAATCCCGTGAACATGCCCGATCCCGGCACGATACTAGAAATCCGAGAGCCGACGATTCGTGCGTCCATAATCATACCCAACGATTCGATGGGAGACATGCTCTCGATCATTATGGAAAAGCGTGGCGTCTGCGAGCATACTGATACGCTCGATATGAATCGAGTAATGCTTCGCTGCGTTCTTCCGCTCAATGAAATCCTCGTCGATTTCAACGATCGCCTCAAGAGCGTAACGCATGGTTACGGCTCCATGGATTACGAACTCGGCGATTACATGGCTTCGGATCTTGTGAAGATGGACATCATGATCAACGGAGATCCCGTGGATGCATTTGCGTGTATCGTCCATCGTGAAAAGGCCGAAGCCAAGGGCCGCCAACTTTGCGAAAAACTCGCCGAGATCATCCCTCCCCAGATGTTCAAAGTCGCCATCCAAGCCGCTATCGGTGGTAAAATCATCGCACGCGATAACGTGAAGGAAATGCGTAAGGACGTCACGGCGAAGTGTTATGGCGGTGACATCAGCCGAAAGCGCAAGCTCCTCGATAAACAAAAAGAGGGTAAAAAGAAAATGAAACAGATCGGCAAAGTTTCGATCCCACCGGATGCCTTCATTAAGGTTCTCCAAAATAACTAAAACTGCTCCGCCATGTTCGGTTTTTTCCAGTCGCAGGATAAGAAAATGCTCGAGAACGCCGAGAACTGGCTCGAGCTTGCCGAGAAGATCTATCATTTCCGCCGTGACGTCTTGCCCACCGCTCAACTCGGAAAACTCACACAACAAATCGATTCACTGCGCGAAGGCATTAAGCAGCGCCTCGATGCGGCCAAGCTCAAGTTAAGAATCGAGCAAGCCGAAGCGGTTATGCGTGAAACCGGAGGAGCCGTATATCCGAAAAACGCGCTTGTTGAAAACGTAGAATTTTTCGTCGTAGCCGCCTTGGTGATCTTGGGTATCCGCACTTATGTGGCCCAACCGTTCAAAATTCCCACGAACTCAATGTGGCCGACTTATTACGGGATGACGGGCGAAAATCACACGAGTGCGACCGAACCTCCGAGTAAATTGGGCCAGGCCTTCCGATTTCTCGCCTATGGCGCGCAACGCTTCGAAGCAATCGCTCCACGCGGGGGTGAGGTGACAGCGCCGTTCTTCAGTAACGGCCGTATGGCTTATACTATTCAGCCCGATAGGAGCTGGTTTATTTTTCCCACTCAGGTGAAGGAATACACCTTCTACGTCGATGGGGCTCCGGCGACGATGCGTGTTCCGATGGATTTCGGTGATTTTGACCGCATGCTGTTTGAAACCTATTTTGGTAGCGAACGCGATTTCACGTCGCAATGGCCGCGTTTAGTCCGAGCAGCCGCAGGTCACGATTCCCTTCTTAAAGTTGATGCTAACACGGGCGCAAGCGCGAGCGTGAGGATCATTTCCTTGGGACGCACCGTTAAGGCCGGCGAAGCGTTATTGCGTTTTGATCTATTAACTGGGGATCAACTCTTCGTAGATCGGTTAAGCTTTCATTTTGTCCAACCCAAGACGGGGCAGGGCTTTGTTTTTCGCACCGGCAACATCGCAGGAATCGGCCAAGACCAATACTACATCAAACGATTAGTCGGGGTGCCAGGTGATGTTCTCGAAATTAAAGAACCCGGAATCATTCGTAACGGTGCGCCCATAACTGGGTCAGAAGCTTTTGACGCCAACGCCAAACGAAGTGGACTTTACCGCGGTTATTTTAACGCGGATCCGCGATATGGATCAAAGTATCTTCAGGCTGGGGAAAAAGTTAGTATCCCGAAAGACGGCTTCTTCGCCATGGGTGATAACTCGGGCAACAGCCAAGATAGTCGCTATTGGGGTTTTGTGCCGCTCAAAGATGCCGTTGGTCGACCCTTAATTATTTATTATCCATTCACAGCTCGTTGGGGAATAGCGCGCTAAAATAGCTCTGGGCCTGAGTCTATCGAAGTTGTGAAGGCGTAGAGCTTCACTTCACACGGCTTAATTACTTGCGCTCGTCAATAACATGACGGCCACCGCACAATAAATATTATGTTTAATATTATGCTTAAGCGCACGTCTTGACGGCGCGCGTTGTGGTGCCGGAAAGGCGCCCAGACCTCCGACGCTTATCTGGCGCAGATCGGCGGCATCAGCTGGCCTCACCCTCGCAACCTTTGACACAGGCATACCCGGCTCGCACCTCATCGCCTGATTCGCCCGCCGGCCCTCGCCTCCGTTCGACTACTGAGTGACAGGAATCCGGAGAGACCAGCAAAGCAGAGATTCACGAGCGCACCAGCCGCGACCGTGAGAAACGTAACTCCGGCGGTGCGCTGACCCGTGGACTGGCGCGGAATCGCCCTAGAGTTTCTAGATTTTCCGCCTCGCGGTTTCCTGCGGCAAAGCCGGCGCGCAATTCTGCCAGGACCACGAGCGGAAGAAAAATAAGATTGGCCCGGCGGACGATTTCGACCCGGCTCGGTGTGCCTCGCAGGAAGTCGCTGTAAGCAGTGGTGTCGAGCGCGACGTTCATCTACTTAGAGACCGCTTCGTCAACCTGCTCGAAGGCCTGGATCGCAGAGTCGAACGCAGGGTCATCGCGCCACGTGCCGATCAGCGAATCGAGATCGTGATGGGTGGCGACTGAAGCAGCCTGCGAGCGGCTGAGAAACGCAGCGAGCCACGCGGCGAGTCGCGCCGCCTCCGTCTTGGGGAGGCGCTCGATGGCATGCTCGATTTCGGTGATGGTACTCACGGCCATGAGAGTGGCGGCACCGTGCTCCGATTCAAGCCGGCAGTTTCAAGCGACCAACCGCCCGACATAACATAGAGAGCAGGTTTATCCGCCAAATCTCCACTAGGGCTTTTTCGGCGGCGGAGTGGATGTCGAGTGACGCAAAAGTTGGGACATTAGTGTAAACTGTCCATTGCTCAATCGTTCCCTTGGGCAAATCACGCACGGGTGACGAGTGGATTTCAAGCGGTTAGCCTTGTTGCGCGTCACTTCCACCCTATCCGCTCTTTTTCTATGACCAAAGGGCGCTTAGTGACTTTGGTATGAATAGATCCGAGGTATTCGCCCAAAATCCCGATAAAAAACAACTGCACCGAAGCAAAGAAGAACAAGCCTATTACAACCGGCGCGATCCCAAGGGCAAAGCGCTCCCAAAATATGAGCTTGTACACGAGGTAGGCAAAACCGACGAGGAAGGATAAAGCAGACGCACCAAAGCCGACCATTGTCGCTAGTCGTAGCGGCACCTTGGAGTGACTCGTGATTCCCAGCATCGCGACGTCGTAAAGGGTGTAGAAATTATTTTTGGTGATCCCGCGCTTACGCAGGGGTTGCTCGTAAGGTACACGCGCGACCGGATAACCTAGTTCGCACACCAAACCCCGCACGTAGGGGTAAGGATCTTCCATCGCGCGCAAGTCCTCAATTACCTTGCGATCGTAAAGCCCGAAGCCGGTGGCGTTCTCGATCAATTCCACGTCAGCTAACCGTTTGACCACTTTGTAATAAAGGCGGCGCAACGTAAAAAATAACCATGATTCCTCGCTTTGGATCTTCTGCCCCATCACCACGGCGTATCCCTCACGCCATTTTTTTATAAGCTCCGTAACCAACTCAGGCGGATCCTGTAAATCTGAAGCCATCACGACAACCGCATCACCGCTCACCTCCAACAGTCCGTGATAGGGTGAACGGACGTGACCAAAATTGCGCTGATTTAAAATGGCCTTTACCGGCAAGCCCCCCGCGGGTTGGCGCTCGGTTTGAGCGACGAGCTTCCTCAACTCATCTTGGGTTCCGTCGGTGGAAGCGTTGTCGATAAAAACCAATTCGCATGCCAAGTCGGGCAATTCCGCGACGACCGCCGTCAACCGTTGGTGCAGCAAAGTTACATTATCCCGCTCGTTAAAGCAGGGCGCCAAAAGGGTAAGAGAGCGAGCTGTTGAAGTCATGACGATGCAGCCAGAGGTGACAGTCCCGAGAGACTACCGCAAGCTTGGGCCATGAATACTAGGCTTAGTAACGGGAATCGAAACAGCTCTCTTTGCGGAGTCCCGATCTTAGGCTTCATGGTAGATTCAGGCCCTAAGAATAAATTCCGATACCTTAGACCTGACCGGTGCGCCGCCATCATCTAAAATATAATGTCCGCAATCCGGTAAATAATGGACCGTAGTACCTGGGAAAACCTTAAGCCACCGATCGCGAAAATGATCGTTGAAGCAGAAGTCTCTGCCTCCCCAAACGATCAATTTTGGATTAGGTTTAAATCGAACAAGATTTTGTTCAATGAAAGCTAATGTAGGTCGGCTTGGATGATTAAGCTCCAAAGGGATGTCCTGAACAAAAGCGTTCACTGCGACTCGATCATCCCAATTAGAATAAGGCAGCAAATAGCCCCTCTGCTCATCCTTGGAAAGTTTACGTTGGTTCATTGACATCCAGACTGCAGGTGCGGCGAAGCCGTTGAGACCTCGGACTAGCAATTTACCTAAAATGGGTATGCGACAGATCGAAATTCGCCGTGGAATTTGATCTGAAACAAAGGCTGCGGTGTTAAGAATGGTAATCTTTCCAATTAATTCCGGATGGCGGGCGGCGAAGCCAAAACCTATGGCTCCACCCCAATCGTGCACGACTAGATGGACGAGTTTAAGATCGAGGCTTTTTATCAAGGCCTCGATGTCTGTGATGCGATTATCTAAGGTGTAATCGTAATGCTGGGGTTTATCGGATAACCCCATGCCGATGTGATCAGGCGCAATACAACGTATGTTTGGCGACAAATCCCGGATCAGATCACGATAAAAAAAGGACCAGGTCGGATTGCCATGCAACATAAGCACCGCCACATCTTGGCGTGGGCCTTCGTCGACAAAACTCATCTTAGCACCTGAAGGAGTGGCAAAAGATTTGGGCGCGAAGGGATATAACTTCGCTATCCCATCTGCGATTTTTAGAAGCAGCTTTACCATTCGAGTGCGAGCATCAGGCAATTTAGGCCACTACCGATTCCCAGTAAGCCCACGCGGTCACCCGGTTTGACCGCACCTTGTTGAGCTGCGAGAGCCAAGGTGGCAGGCAAGGATACCGACCCCATGTTGCCCAAGGTCTCAAAAGTGGAAAAATCCTTACTCAGATCAAGGCTCAGCGTCTCGTACAGTTTTCGTCGATGCACCGAGCCAACTTGGTGGCAAATAAAACGATCTATTGCGTCCGCGCTGAGACCTGTGGTGGTTGCGAAATCCGCCCAAGTAGCTCGAGCAAGCTCGACGCCAGCGATGAGTAATTGCTCTGAATCGGTCTGCATTGCGAGCGACTCCGCGCCGTGCGTATCGCCCTGACACAAATCGCTGTGCTGCGTGGCAGCACGAGCGACACCCCCGAGCAATTTGTGTCCGTTTGGAGCGAGGTCTTGGTGGCAAATTAATGCACCTACTGCGCCCGAACCGATGGTGAGATTAGCGAAAAACGGTTTGATCTCATTTCGTGTAAGATTTTTTTCGCGTAGAGTGCGTAACGTTTGTTCGACCAGCGGGCGCCCGTGTTCACCCGCAACTACTAAGGCGCAGCGAATCTGTCCGCTCTCGATCATGGAAGCTGCCACGGTCAAAGAATTTAGAAATCCTAGACAAGCGTTAGAGACATCAAAAATCTGAGCCGTCGCCGGCAGGCCGATTTTCCGATGCGCAAACGAAGCCGTCGCCGGCTCCAGCATGTCTCGCGATACGGCGGCATGAATAAAAAGCTCCACCTGTTCTGGCTTGAGCTTAGAAGCAGCGAACACGGCTTTGCCGGCTGCGGCGCTCGCATCCGAGGGGCGCGTGGCATCAGACCAGACGCGTCGCTCACGAATCCCAGTCATTAGCTCGAGCCGGCCGAAGGGAAGCTTGAGACGCTCGTAAAGCGGCCGCAACTGTTCCTCGATCGCGGCCGAGGAAAGGATTTCTTCGGGCAGCGCGACGGCGAGGGCTTCGATGCGAACTTTGGAGAATCTCATGTCGCAGATGAGTCCATGCGCATCGCTAGACGAATGACTTCCTTATCGAAGAAATTGTTACCGAGTCCGGCGTCCACCACGAGTGTCGCGCCATTGATGCCACTGCTGCGTTCGCTAAGTAAAAACACGGCGGTATCTGCTATCTCTGCAGTCGAAAGATTTCGTTTTCGGAATGTCAGTTTTTCCGCGTACAGATAGCTTTCCAGGTAGCCGGGAATACCGGCCGATGCGCTGGTTTTAAGCGGACCTGCGCCGACGACATTGAAACGAACTTCGCTATCCGCGCTGAAAGATTTGGCGAGAAACCGCGTGCACGAATCGAGCGCGGCTTTGATCGGGCCCATATAGCCGTAGTTATCTGGCGTTACGAGCAACGATGAAATGCCTATCGTCACCACAGAGGCGTTCTTCGCAAGCAACGGCTTAAAAGCATTTGCGATTTCTACCAAAGAAAATGCTGAGATCGCTGTCGCTTGTAGAAAATCAGCTCGTTTCGTTTCGTGAAACGCTTTGAAGCCATCGCTGTAATTTGCGAATGCGATCGAGTGAACGATGCCATGCAACATCTTGTGGCCGGCGGCAGCGATTTCACCTGCGATTCGATTTGCCGCACCTTCTTGTTCTACATCGCAGATAAAGACAGGCTTGCCGCCTAGGAGCGAAGCAAGCGATTGCCGCCGCATTTCTGAACGCACACTGTAAAGGACTTTGGCCCCCTGCTCCTCAAGCGACTTGGCAATAAACCAAGCGACACTCTTGCGATTGGCGACACCGAAGACCAAAAACGTTTTACCGGAAACTTGCAGGAAATCACTCATGCTTTAGGCGCGCTGGCGGGGGTAGTCCATGCGACCGTAAAATCCACGGTAAGCACGCGCTTATCAGCGCTTTTAATACTGCCGCTCATCATGGTGAAACCTCCAAGCGATTCTTTTTTCTTCACCTCAATAACAATGGTTTCTCCGGGATATACTGGATTACGAAAACGCACGTCACTGATCTTCGCCATGAGCGGCACGCCGGCAGGCGTCCCCTGCCCTGCGGCTTGGCGAGCCAAATATAAGGCGCCCGTCTGAAACACCGCTTCGCAGAGCAATACACCAGGTGTAATCGGTGCACCGGGATAGTGGCCTTTGTAAAATTCTTCGTCAGCGCGCAGTGTGCGTTTCGCGATTAAGCCATCGGGTGTTTCCGAAACGATTTCATCAACAAAAAGAAAAGGAGGACGATGCGGAATAAGATCAGTAACTTGGCTCATAGGAATTAGACCGGAGTTGATGCCGGCGCACCTTGTTTAAGAGCGAAAAGATATTTATCCACTTTATTGGCCGTGATAATCCCATAGTTAATCGTACCTAACCAACCCGACATAATAATGCCCACGCTTCCGGCGTGGAATAACCCCGGAAGTTTTTCGGAAAGATGCATCGAGACAGGAAGACCTTCAAATTTTGTGCCGAACGAAGTGCCATTAAGATGCGTGGTGTAGCGTTCGATGGTTCGGGGCGTAGCGGCCTCTTTCCAATCGATCTTGTCGCGCACGCCCGGAATGAATTTCTCCAGAGCTACGAGTGATTCCTCTATCATGCGCAGCTTGTGAGCCTCGTAATCATCCTCAGAAAGCGATTTCCAGTCAGGATAAAGACCGTTAAGAGAAGCCACGACCGTGTAACGATCAGAGCCGGGACGCGTATCAGGATAGTACACCGAAAACGTCCGGCTTGTAGTGTGAAAATGCGTGAGCTCTTCGTTGCTATACTGTGGAGCGGCGGAGGTGAAAACGAGGTCGCCGATATGCGGAATGCTTTCACCTTTTCGGATACCGAAATAGACTTGGCAGGAACTGGAATTGATTCGAACCGCCCGCGCTTGCTCGATAAAATCGACGGGGAAGTTTTCTTCACCTGCGAGCCGGAAGATCGTATTTTTGATATTGGCGTTGGACAGGACTGCTTTGGCGCGTATGACGCGGCCATTGCCCGCAACGATACCGCACGCCACTTTCTTGCCGTCGCGTTCTTCGACTAGGATTTTATCGACAAGAACTTTTTTGCGCATCTCGACGCCGTTTTTCTTTAATTCGACGACCATTTTATCGATGAGATCATCGGATCCGCCGCGAAATGTATAAACGCCAGCCCCCATGAAGTTGGAGAACACAATACCGAAAGTGATCGCAGGGTCATCGAAATTGGAGCCATTAGCGTAAGATATCGGCTCCATCAACAATCGGTGCACATCGGGGCGCCCAGGAAAGAACCGATTCAGCATCTGCCCGGTGGTCTCCGGGTTGTTGTCGTAATAATTCATCGCCCGGAGGTAGTCGTAAAACGCTTCAACCTCGGTGCGTTGTAGTTTAAATTGATCGACGAGTACGCGGGTGTAATCTTCACGAGTGAACGTCGTCCACACGTCCATTTGCGGGTTCACAAATCGAATGTCCTTTAATTGAACAATAGCATCGGAAATTTCCTTCGTCCAATACCGGCGACAGGACTTGATCATACCGCTAGGAAAACCGTGCAACGAAATATCAAAAATGTGCCCACCTTTCCGCGTGAACCAGGTGGCGAGTCCGCCAAATTGATAATGATGCTCGACCAAGAGCACGCGGTGGCCGGCCTTCGCGAGCGCATTTGCACCCGTGAGGCCGCCTAAGCCGCTGCCGATCACAATCACATCGTACTCGTCGGCGACACCTTTGAGCCAATCGTAAGCCATGGAGCGACCAAGGTGAGCCGCCGTATGGCCAAAGCGCAACTCAGAGTTTAAGTCCGCGCAGATATTTGAACGATTCAGGAATAGACCGAAGCGGAAACATCGTCTCGTCTTCGAGAAAATAGTGCTTCACGCCGATTTTTTGGGCAGCGCTAAGCACTTCTTTCCAATTAATCTGTCCGTCGCCGACGGCTACTTTTGCCATCGCGGGACTGCCTCCGGTGTGGGTGCCACGTTGGAAATCCTTTAACATATCTTTAATGTGCAACATCGAAAAGCGGTTAGGGTATTTGGCCAAGAGCGCCGCGGGATCGATACCCGTGATGAAAACCCAGTACACATCCATCTGGTAAGTCACGAGGTCCGGCTGCGTCTCACGGACCAGCAGATCAAACATTGTTTCCCCCTTGCCTGCTGCAGTCTCGCGAAACTCTAGACCGTGCGGGTGGTAGCCGAACATCAATCCAGCTTTTTTGCACGTTGCGCCCCATTCATTGAATTTGGCGGCCATAGAGTGAGCCATTTCCTCACTAAACGGCTTAGTCTTGCTTACTGGTGGATAAGGCACGACCACGTACTTGAGCCCTAAAGCCTTAGCCTCAGTGATGACAGCGTTGATATCTTTTTCAAAAAGCCCGTAGCCAAAGTGTCCGCTTACCGGAGAGAGGCTGCGCTTCTTTAACTCAGAGACATATTCGTCGGGTTTCAATGAACCGGTGCCAGCCACTTCAACTTCTTTCACGCCATAAGACTGAGCGAGATCGAGTGCGCCCGTGGTGCTTTCCTTCGCCTGAGCGCGTAAACTGTATAGTTGAAGACCGAGACGATCTTGGAAGTCCGATCCCAATAGGCGACTTACGAGAATCGCCGCAACTAAAATGAATCTGAATGTATTATTCATGGGGATGGGTATACCCAACGAATACGGCTCTTAGTTTTTTTGCAAGATATGAAAGTTCGCCATCGAAATACCGCTCAACATTGCTCCTATAATACCCAAAAAACCTTGGTCGGTACCGCAAAGATAAACGTTTTCCAGCGGAGTGCGACCTTGGCGGTGCTTGATTGGGGCGCCATAAATTGCCCCTCCGATGTGTCCCGTGAATTTGGTGATAGTACGCGGAGTAAACATGTCCGTCGTGATCGTGGCTTCCGCCAGAATGGAGTCACTTATGCTTGGGAGGAATCGCCGCGCACTGCGTTGCACCTCTGCGAAACAATGTGTTTTTTGCGCTTGGTAACTCTCCTCGGCCAACGGCGCCCATTGATCGTAGCACGCGAGACAAGTAACTCGGAAAACACCCTCGGAGAGTTGGCGGTCAGGTCCGAAATCAAAATTGTTGGGCAAACAAATCACGCCACTTCGAGTATCCAAGGATGCGGACGGACACGCATAATCGAAACGAGCTGAGTCATTAAAAAATACGATCGTGTCACTCCCCCACCCGATTGCCGCAGGTTGGCATTTTAAAATTGAAATCGTTTCGACGAAGGAAAGCCGACCGGTCTCGAGGGGCGCCGCTTGAGGAGCCAACCCAATCAAACGTTCGGTCTCCGGTGCGCCGATAGATGAGATGACGTGCGTAGCTGTAATTTCTTCGCCTGAATCGAGCAGCAGAGCAGTCGCGCGACCTTCGCGGGATATAATTTTTTGCACACCGCATTTCATGCGACGCTCCCCCCCTGCTTGGCGGTACTTGTCCAATAGCACCCGCAGAATCACCCGAACCCCATCAAAAGGCCGCGCAAAGCCCTCGAGAAAAAGCGCCTTAAACATGATCACGAATTGGCCAAACTCCATGTCGTGCTCTTGTGCACTGCCGTAGTACATGACCGGGCAAAAAAGCATGTCTTCAAGCAAGGCGTCTTTGATGTGCGTACGCACGACGGCGCGGGCGGAGATCGGTGCGACATCTAGCGAAACATCATCGTAGGTTTTGATGGCAGCTACGAGTGTGCGGAAACCGTCGATTTCTTTGGGGAACTGCGTCGCTACCTCGTTCTCGAAAACCGCAAAATCATTGGTGAAGCGCAGAGAAGTTTCGCCGTTGGGCCCGAAAGCGACCCGGGATTGTTTTTGCTCACATAGCGCGAATTCGGCGCGATCAATTCGCAATTGGCGCAACAGTTTAGTTAGGGGTGTTCCTTTCACGCCCGGCCTGACAAAGTTCGTCAACGCGTGCAGGCCGACGTCAAATTTGCGCCCAGAGATACTGTAAAAACTATTAAGACCTCCGGTCGCGTTGTGGCGCTCGAAAATACAGACTTTTTTTCCGAAGTGCGCCAAGCGGATCCCCGCGGCCAAACCCGACATACCCGCGCCAATGATTGCGACATCGTAGTGGCTGCAGGAGTTCATGCTTGGTGCGTGGGCAGAGAAAAGGCCGGGAAGACGATTCCCGGCCTGAGTTTGAAATCGATCGACAATCAGCCTTTGGCGGCAATAGCGATGAACTTGGGCGTCAAATACTCGGCGCAACTGTCAAGTGAAGCTAGGTGTTGGTAATCAGCCTCGGGCACTTCGATGCTATGGCGCTTGCGGAGCTCCATGACGATATCGAGGAAATCCATGCTATCGAGTTGAAGTTGATCGCGTAGGCGTACTTCAGGTTTCACATTCGAAAGGTCTTCGTCGGGCGCGATATCGGCGATGATGTCGAGTACGACTTGCTTGCATTCGTCTTTGGTCATGGTGCGGTAGAATTCGGGATTAGGTGGTAAAGCGTTTAACAATCAACGCGGAATTTATGCCCAGCATCCCAAAAGAATTATTAAGAATAGTGTCTACTCTTGCAACCTTCCGCGGTTGATTGAGCACAAGACCGGGCAAAGCGCACGCAGGATCAAGATCATCAACATTAATTGAAGGGTGCACGGTAAAGTCGTTAAAGGATGGGAGATTGCCCGCAAGTTCGAGCGCCCCGGCCGCACCCATGCAATGTCCAATATAGCCCTTGGTGTTGTTGATGTAGGTCTCGGGACAGCCCTCTCCAAACACCGCACGGATCGCTTCGCATTCTTGGATATCGCCCAACGGCGTGGCCGTAGCGTGGGTGTTCACGATGTGGATATCACTCGGCTTGAGCCCGGCGCGCGTAATGGCGGCGCGGATGCACTCAGCCTGACGCGTAGGATTGGGCAACACGTAGTCCGATGCATCGGAGTTGACGTGATAACCGGCAATTTCGGCATAGATTTTGGCTCCCCGCGCCTGAGCGTCTTCGAGGCGCTCGAGCGTATACAAACACCCCCCCTCGGATATGACGATGCCGTTGCGGGCTTTATCGAAGGGGCGCGAGGCTTTGAGCGGATCTTCATGCTGCGCGAGTGCGTTTTGAGATTTGAAACCTGCGAAAATCCCAAAGGTGTGAATGCTTTCGCTGATTCCTCCGCAGATCGCGAAATCCACTTCACCCAGTCGCAACATTTGCGCGGCGTGAATCAGGCCCATATTCCCTGCCGCGCAAGCAGCACCGATAGTGTAAGCCGGACCGGTGATACCGAGGTTGAGCGAGGTTTCGCCGGCAGGGTTATTGGCGACTGTGCGGGGATTGTGATAGTGCGACCAGAACTTCGTATCGTAGTTAAATTTCGAAATATTGTAGATTTCGTTCTCGGTCTCAACGTTACCATGTTCGGTACAACCGATGTAAATGCCAACGCGGTCCTTGGGCAGCATTTCAAAATTAACCCCACAGTCCGTTAATGCCTCACGCGCGCAATAAATAGAAATGGATCCCGCCCGCGTTCCTACGCGGAGTTCTTTTTTCTTTTGGTACTTTAATGGGTCGTAGTGACATACGCCCGCTAGCTGGGTCCCCATGTAGCGGATCTCCATGCGCTCGATTCCGGCGATGCCGCTCAGAAGATTTTGCCGAAATTCGGCCAAAGAATTGCCGTTGGGGGCCGTGAGACCAACTCCGGTGATGACGATACGCGCGGGCTTCATGCTTGTGTAAGAGGAAATCGCTAGCCATCTCGCCTACGAAAGCAATAAAACCCTCCATTCTTATGAACGTTCTCGTCGTCGGAGGCGCCGGCTACATCGGCAGTCATTGTGTTCGCCAGTTGCTCATCACAGGCCATCGGCCTGTCGTGATCGACAATCTCGTTTTCGGACACCGCGGAGCCGTCGCTCCTACAGTACCATTCTACGCGGCAGATCTGGGTGATGAAAAAATCGTCGGCGAGATACTGGTTCGCGAAAAAATCGATGCTGTCATGCATTTTGCGGCGTTCGCCTACGTCGGTGAATCCGTAACCGATCCGCTAAAATATTATTTCAACAACGTCGTTGCAACTCTTGGTCTGTTGCGCGCGATGCACGTGCATGGCGTAAAGAAATTCGTCTTTTCGTCCACCTGCGCCACCTACGGCATTCCCGCCGGCATGCCGATTGTCGAGACGATGCCCCAGGCTCCAATCAATCCCTACGGTCAGACCAAGCTGGACATCGAGAACGCCCTCAAGGCACTAGCGCTCGCCCACGGCCTCAGCTTTGCTGCCTTTCGTTATTTTAATGCTGCTGGTGCAGCCGAGGACGCGGAGATCGGTGAAGACCACATCCCTGAATCACACCTTATACCACTCGCAATCCAAGCCGCGACAGGCCAACGCGCTGCACTGCAAGTTTTCGGAAACGATTATCCAACTCCCGATGGGACTTGCCTGCGTGACTACGTCCATGTCGACGATCTGAGCCGCGCCCACATCGCGGTTTTTAAGAAACTCGAAAAACCGGGCACTGCGCTTTTTTATAATCTAGGCACCGGCAAACCCACTTCTGTACTCGAGGTCATCCGAGCCGTTGAAAATGTAACCGGCCTAAAAGTACCCCACGCGTTCGCCCCTCGCCGTGCCGGTGACCCACCCGCCCTCTATGCGAATTCCTCCAAAGCCATCGACGAACTAGGTTGGCAGATTAAATTCAATAACATCGAATCCATCGTCGCAACGGCTTGGAGCTGGCACCAGAAATCGCCGCAAGGCTTTGCCGATCGCTAAGGCTTAGAGCCGCGGTGCAGTAGGTTTCAGCGGCGGCGCCCAAGCATTGACGCCAACAGTGTTGAGTCGGCGCTTAAAGACTTTGTCACCGCTCGTCACATAGAGCGTATCGAATTTTTCTCCACCGAAAACAAGGTTGGAGCAACGCCCATTTGGCAAAGGCAGGATGCACTGTACGCGACCGGCCTGATCGCAAATTTGAATCCCCAGCCTCGTCGCCACATAGAGACGACCATCACGATCCACTTTCAGGCCATCAGCAAAACTCTGGTCCTCGCCGTCAGGTTCGTGCAGCCAGTAATATCGCTGTTTATGCGCGAGCGAGCCATCGGATTGGATTTGATAGCTGTAAACCCAGTGCGAGCGGTAATCAGAAACGTAGAGCAACGTCTGATCCGGCGAGAGCGCGATTCCATTTGAGAAACGTAAGCCTACGTCCACTTCGAGCGGCTCACGACTACCCGGGCGCAGCAGCCAGATGCGGCTTGGCTCGTTCGAAGACGCGACCGGAGAATTCGTGAAGTAGACGTTTCCATTATGGGCCACGACGAGATCGTTACCGCGATTTCCAAGCGCCAAAACCGTCGTACGTCCGTCCGTTTCACGTGTGAGCACATTAGGAATGATGCCCGATACTGAAAAGAGTCGCCCGTCAGGGCCGAAGGCTTGGCCCGAAGCTTTCTCACAGTTGGCGTTTACCTCCGCCAAAGCACCATCGAGGCCAATTCGATGTGTCACATTACGGCCGGTGTCATTGAAGAAAACCTCTCCACGCGTGTTTACCGCAGGTGCATCGGTATTTTGAAAACCGTCGCCGGCGAGTTGCCAGCCTTCGCCCGCGATCAAAAGGGCCGCGAGCGTGGTGTTTTTCGTTGGGGCGACGTTGCGAACGAGCTCAGGCCAGCCTTGCCAGAGCCAGCGTATCGCCTCGGGAAAAAGCATTGTACCGTGTTTACCGCTGTGCGCGCCTTCACCCCAGGCGTGACGCACGTCGTAGCCTGAGAAGACCAACGAGCGCTCCATCGACTGATTCGCCATCCACCAATCGCCGGCGTAGATATTATTGTCATTCGTTCCATCCTGAAGAAACACGCGCAGAGCCTTAGGCTCGTATTTGCGGATGAGCGTCGAATAACGATCTCCACCACGCAGTCCGACGTAGGTACCGATTGCACTGAACACACGTGAAAACGCATCCGCTCTCTCCCAAGCCGCCGTGAACGCAGCAATGGCTCCGCTACTCGATCCACCAATTGCGCGATCATTACCAGCGCGCGAAAGTCGGATCGTACGACCGTCGGAAGTTTTATGTGATTCCACGGCCGGTAACACTTCATCGAGAATAAACCGCGCGTATGCATCACCGAGGCCATCGTATTCGTAGCTGCGATTAAAACGATCAAGCGCGTGTGCCGCATCAGCTATTTTCACGATGCCCGGCCGCACAAATACACCGATCAATACTGGGATTTCTCCACGGGCTATGAGATTATCGAAGACCACGGGTGCGTTCCACTGCACGCCGTCTTGGTTTACGTAGACACATGCGGGCTTGGTACCGTCGTATTGGCGCGGCACGTAGATCGTAACTTCCCTCGTGGTGCCGGGGAAAATCTTGGCGCTCGCATGCTCAAACTTGATGAGCTCGCCCTGTGGCACGCCCGGTTGCGGCTTAGAATCCGGGCCAGGCAAGTAATCGTCAGCCGCGGCAAGCTTCAGTGCGGCGATAATGAAAAAAGCAAAAAAAAATGTGAAACGCAGAAGAGTTTTCATTAGGGGCTAAGGTGAAATTGAGAAAGCTATCCAGAAGCACAAAAAAACGCCGGAGATTAACCGGCGTTAAACTGGAGAAAATTACTTCTGCGCTGACTTGGCGGCTGGCGGTGCTTTGGGCGGCGGCGGCGCTTCGTAAGCCGGCAACACGTTCGCTTGCGGCGCGGCTTTAGCCAAATTAGGCGTGATATCGGCGTCGACACGGCGTAGCGACCAGTTCAGCGCACCGGCCAACAACGAGCGCACGGCCGGATGATTCCAAATGTCGTCGCGATGACCGAGGCTGGTGTAGAACACGCGTCCTTTGCCGTGCATTCGCACCCAGGTCGAGGGATACGGCGGGCGTTGATACTCGGCGCCCTTCATGCCGGCGGTGTCTTGGACCAAAAGCACGTGCATATCGGGCGCAAAATTTTTCAACGAATACCATTCCTCGATCGGTGCGAAGTCGGCGGGCATCGCCGCCATACCAGGGAATTTTGCATCGACCGTGATAAGTCGGGAGGTCTGTTGCGCGCCATGACGGATGAATTCACCGCCGATCATTTTGACGTAGTCATCCGCCTTGTCGCCGTCGTCGAGAAACCGCTCCGGCACGTGCGCGTTACGACCGTAAGAGTGAAACGAATCCGTGGCGCTGTGAATGCCGAGGAATCCTTTGCCATTAGCGATAGCTTGGAGTAGTGCAGTTTTGCCGGCGGGCGTCATTGGCGGGTTACTGTCGCCACGCGGATCGCTCTTCATTTTTGTCAAATCACCCGTGGTGTAAAAAAAGTAAGCGTCGAATTGCGCGAGGTATTCCGGCGTGAACAAGCTACCGTCTTTGGAAAAGGTGAACTCAATATTGTTCTCCGCACCGAGGGCCTTAAGGACAGGATAGGCATAGCCAAACTTGGGTTCGCCGTATGTTTTAATTGCATCATGCTCGAAGCCCGATGACTTGCTGAAAAAGAGCACTTTCTTTTTGGATACTGGTAATTCAGCGGCAAAACTCGAGGATATTGAGGCGAGAACGAGACACGCCATTGCACGGCCAAGCATATGAAGGGATGATTTCATGGGGTTAATAATTGAGGGGGCGATTTGTAGCTAAGGCAACTTCAGGACTTTTTCTTAGCGAGAGTCACACGCTTACGCGGAGCTTTCGTTTCGGCGACCAGGATTGGCGCGGGTGCCATTCCTAATAAACGGGTGGCTTGAGTAACATCGCCATCACTGGCCTGAAGTGCGCGCATACGCAGAGCCGACTCGATCTGCGACAACATCGGTTTACCATCGCGGGCTAATTCCGCGAACAGAAAATCGTACGCACGCTCCAACGTAAGCACGTTATTTTGCGACAGCTTCGAATCGATCGACGCGCTCGGGATCACATCCGAAGCCGGCGTCGCTTCAATCGGCAAACCACTCCCCTCGCCGGCGGATTCAAGGATTTCGTTCGGCAAGTTTTTAACGAGAATTGCATCACCTTGTGCGATCACGGCGCTGCGGTAGATCACATTTTCCAACTCTCGGACGTTGCCCGGCCATCGATAACGCACGAGAATCGCCATGGCTTCGGGCGAGACTTTGCTCACGCGAGCTTTGCGCTGCTTGATGAGATTTTGCAGGCAGAAATCCACGATTTGCGGCACATCATCGCCGCGCTCACGCAGGGCCGGCATTCGAATGCGCACGACATTAAGTCTGTAGTATAGATCTTCGCGAAAGGTTTTCGCTTTCACCATTTCTTCAAGATCCTTGTTGGTTGCGGCCAAAATGCGGACGTCCACTCGAATCGTTTCAGTGCCACCAACACGTTGGATGTCGCCTTGTTGAAGAACGCGCAGGATTTTCGTCTGCGTGGCGAGGGCCATATCGCCGATCTCATCGAGGAAAATCGTGCCGCCATCACAGAGTTCAAATTTTCCGAGGCGCTGTCCCGTTGCGCCGGTGAAAGACCCCTTCTCGTGGCCAAAAAGTTCACTTTCGATTAAGTTATCGGGAATCGCAGCGCAGTTAACAGCTATGAAGGGTTTGGCGGCGCGATGGCTGTGCTTCCAGATCGAGCGAGCGACGAGTTCTTTGCCCGTGCCGCTCTCCCCGGTGATCATGACGTTCACATCGCTAGCTGTGACTTGGCCGATGACTTTAAAGACGTCCTGCATGACAGGCGAAGAACCGACAATACCTTCGCGGTAATCATCGGCGTTGATCGTGGGTTTGTAATCGCCGACCGCTCGGAGGTCAGCGTGGGCCTTTAGGGCGTTTTCGGCGAGCGCCAGGACCTTGGCGGGGTCGAACGGCTTCATCACATAGTCAAACGCGCCGTATTTCATGGCCTCGATCGCTGTCTGGGCCGTGCCAAACGCTGTCATGAGCACGACGAGTTGCTTAGGATTGGCCGAGCGGATGTGTTGCAACGCTTCTATACCGCTCATGCCACTCATTCGGACATCGAGAAATACGAGATCAGGCGCGGGGCCTTTCTTGACCATAGCGATGCCAAGTTCGCCGCTGGCAGCTTCTGTCACCTGGTATCGACGCGAACCAAGTACGCGCGTGAGCGAATAACGAATTTCAGCATCATCATCGATGACGAGGATGGTCGGAGATTTAACGGCGTGGTCAGACATGTTGCGGAGGCGAACCCAAAGGTTTCGGGCGATGGTGCTGGCGATTTCCGCAAGCGCGCTTTGATTACTCCGCATGCTCGGTTGGTCAATAAACTTGTTCCGCATCCGCGGTATAACACTCGCAATACACGTTAGTTTTTTTGCGCTGCTAGGTTATATCGCTTGGGAGGGTTGGCTTGAAGCGGGCTTGGAGGGCGCTGCATGGAGTGTGGCCATTTTAGGGACTTTTTTCTCCTGTGTTGTGCTGCATGAACTCGGACATTCCTTTACCGCAATGCATTTCGGGATCGGGGTGCGACGAATCTTACTCATGCCTATCGGAGGCATGGCAGAATTTGAATCGATTCCTCGCGAGCCACGCAGGGAATTACTCATTACGATAGCAGGCCCAGCTGTAAATTTTGCTATCGCTGGGATGTTGTGGCTAGTTGTTGGGGCGCCGAACCGATGGTCACTCTCGAACTATGAGGCGGACCCCATCGGCTTCGCGCATCTACTACTGCACTGGAATCTTCTTATGGGCTGCTTTAATTTAATCCCTGTGTTTCCCATGGATGGCGGGCGCATATTACGCGCCTTGCTCGCCACTCGGCTACCTTACACTCGCGCCACGTTTTGGGCCGCTACAATCGGCAAGATCCTTGCCGCATCTGGAGCCTTAGTCGCGGTGTTTTGGTGGGAAACCTACCTAACAGCCGTCCTCTTTCTTTTTATTTTTTATGCTGGCGAGATGGAGTACCGCGCCCTGCTCCGGCATGAGCTCATCGAGGCTCACTGGCGCCAAACCCTCTCACAGCTCGACGCGATACCTCCAGAAGACCCACCGATGATCAACCCGGGTTAGCTCTAGGTTTTGCAAAATTTAATAACTTTCTGAAAAAACTCCTTGCGTTCGGCCCATGAATTTTGATTTTTCCAAACCTCGCGCAAGCGATCGGGCTCTTAGCTCAGTTGGTAGAGCGCCTCAATGGCATTGAGGAGGTCAACGGTTCGAACCCGTTAGGGTCCACCATTTTGGGCCGGGAATTCGCAAGAATTCCCGGCCTTTTTTGTGCCCCGATCGCTCAAGTCCATGACAACCATCCTGAGGCGCCTCACCCTGTAGCTTGCGTTTACTCTGCGTCTTCCTCGCGCATCCGGAACTCGAGTTCTACGGTTTCGCCTTTCTTATCTGGGCGCGCGCCGATCGATTTAGTCCGAGCAAAGGCCTCGCGCACCGAGCGGTCAAATTCTTCACTACCTGAGGATTTACTGATGCGAACCCGAGAGATTGAGCCATCCGAGCCCACGTAAAACTCCACGCGAGCCATGAGCGCATCGCTCAGACCAGAGGGTTTCTCGTGATTTTCCTTTAAGCGGGCTTTTAACAGAGAGAAATATCGCTCCATCAAGGTTCCATCCTCCGCCGTCAACGCCTTGCCGCCCGCGCCGCCCTTGGTGTTCTTGGGGCTGCCACCGATTACGCCCTCTCGAATCCCTTGACCAACGGGCTCAATCTTAGAGCTGCCTCCTTTGGCTTTGGCCACGGCCTTAGCCTTGTTTGCCTTATCGAAAGCTTCCTTAGTCATTTTGGCCTCAGCCTCCCGCTCTTTCTTGATCTCCTGTTTAGCCTTAGCTTCTGCACGTTTCACTTTTTTCGTGATCTGATTTTTGAAATTGGGCACAGTAGGTTCCGCGGGTTTGGCCGAGGCTTTTTCCGGTTTGGGCTTCTCTACCGGAGCCTTTTCGGGCTGGGCTTTCTCAATTGGCGCTGGCGTGATCGGCGAAGGTTCAGGTGCAGACAGAGGCGCGGGTGCGATTGGCTCAGGCGTCGGCTCAATCTGCGGCGCAGGCGTGGTCGGCAAGTCTATCTTCACGCCCGTGGGCGAACCTAGGGCGGGCGCCTCCGTGGCCATGTAATTGTCGCCCGCTCCAGCAACCAGTTCAAAGACCTTGGGGGCATTCTTGACCTGCTGGTTGACCGCGTAACTGAGCAGCAACGCCAGCACTACCAGCGCGCCATGTAAGGCGAGCGATAGCATAAATGCGGGCGTATGTTGATTTTCAGACATGGCGCGGTGCAGCGACGATGAGGCGGTCGGTCAACGTCAGTTGGTTGTCTGCGTATCGAAGGTAATCTTGAAAAGTTTCTGCTTCTTCAATTCGTCCATCACGGTGATGAATTGCTGCGCAGTTGTCTTCGCATCCATACGTATGCGGAAAACGGGCGGTTTGGGCATCGCAGCAAAACGCATAAGCTCGCTCGCCAGTTGTCCTGAAGCAATCGAACGGCCTGCGAGCGCGCACGAGCCATCAGCTCGGATCGTGATGCTTTCAAATTTATCGTCGGGATCTGGCTTGGTTTGTATGCTTTTCGATTCCACAGGCAGGTTCACTGGCAACGTCTGCTCTTGGTTGATCAAAGGGGTCGCGATCATGAAAATGATCAGGAGCGTAAACCCCAGGTCGATGAGGTTCGTCACGTTCAGCTCCGAGATCGGGTGCTGCGCGTGTTTGCGGCGAAAAGTGCGTGCCATGGTCGCGGTTTACTTCGATTCCAACTCGATGCGGTCGGCCAGCGAGCTCGCGTAGTTTTCCAATTCGGTCACGAGTTGTTTCGATTTACCGAGGAGAAAATTATAACCGAACACCGAGGGAATCGCCACCACGAGGCCCGCGATCGTCGTGAGCAACGCCGCGGAGACACCAGGCGCAAGGGTCTTGATGCTCGCCGAATCCTGCACCGCCACTGCACTGAACGCTTCCATAACGCCCCAAACCGTGCCCAACATCCCAAGAAAGGGAGCACCCGTGACGATGGTTGCTAGGAAAATCATGCTCGATTCATATCGTAGCGTCTGACGCGAGAGAGCGCGTTGCAGGGCGTTCTCCGCGTGCTCGAGGCGTGCACGCGAGGTGTCAGCGCCTTTTTCTTTACCTATCGCCGCCGCGCGCCAGTACGCCTCGACCGCATCAGCAAACAAATCCGCATACGGAATCATCCTTTTTGAACGAAACGACTCGGGTAGATCTAGCAGCGATTTTTGGTCGCGCAGGTGCGATTCAAACGCGTGGTTGTAGGACGCCAACCGCTTCAGCTCGTAGTGCTTTTGAAACATGATAGTCCAAGCGATCACGCTGAACACAGCCAGTCCTACCGTGATGATTTGTCCGGCGGGATCGCAGCGGATAAACACTTCGATCATGTTGGTCGACGCTAGGACGGGAGTAAAAAATGAGGGCAATGACATAGTCGTGCGTCGAGAGTTGGCGGTTTTGCCGGATGCCTTCAATGGAAATTCCGATCACCTTGCGCGAATCTGTTTGCGACCTCGCTTCACCAATTTTTCCCTGCAACGTCATGTCTTGCCCCTCAAATGGACTTTAAAACCCGCACCCTCCAAGAACTCCGCGATCACCGCGGCTCCCTCGCCCAGAAAAACGTCCTCGTCGGCTTCGATGGTTTCGTCGACACGATTGTGACCGCCGTTGACCAACGCGCCGGCCAAGGCGATAATTTCACCCCGTTCAGCGGCATCGCCGCATTCGGCCAACGCATTCTAGGCGCCGCCGGCAAGAGCACCAATCTCGAGTTCTACCCGCGCATGGATAAGCTCGGAGGCAACGGCCCCATCATGGGGAATGCCCTCTTAGCACACGGCGCCCGCGTGACCTACGTTGGTGCCCTCGGCCGCGGCAACGTCCACCCCGTCTTCGCTGACTTCGCTTCACGCGCCCGAGTAATCTCGTTCGCCGAGCCCGCACACACCACCGCCGTAGAGTTCCCCGACGGCAAGCTCATGCTCGGTACAATGCGTAGCCTCGATGACATCACGCCCGCTAACGTCACGACCGCACTCGGAGGCATCGACGGCTACCGCGCGGCCCTCGCCGCCAGCGATCTCGTAGCCCTCGTTAACTGGACGATGATTCCCAATATGACTGCGATCTTCACCGATCTGGTCCAACGCGTCCTCCCTGCTCTACCCGTTCGCCAAGGCCGCACATTCTTCTTCGACCTAGCCGACCCCGAGAAACGCTCCGCCGCAGACCTTGTCTACGCTCTTGAGACGATCGCCCTGTTCGAGCAATTCGGCCGTGTCACCCTCGGACTCAACCTCAAAGAAGCTCAACAAGTATTCGCCGCCCTAGGCTTCCCAGCCGTCGCCGAAACCGAAACGGGTCTGCGCGCGATGGCAGAGAAAATACGCACCCGCCTTGATCTCACTACAGTTGTCGTTCACCCTAAAGAATCTGCCGCTTGCGCCACCCGCGATGGAACATGGTGGATTCCCGGGCCTTACGTCGCCCAGCCGCTCATCACCACCGGCGCCGGCGACCATTTCAATGCCGGCTTCTCCGCCGCCCAACTCATCGGTTGCTCCCCCGAAGCCTGCCTCGGCGCTGGCGTTTGCACCAGCGGCCACTACGTCCGCACCGCCCAGAGCCCGTCCCTCACCGACCTCGAAACCTTCCTCGCCAACTGGCGCTGATCGCCTC
>CANGCX010000002.1 GCA_947452315.1 Opitutia bacterium
CGGCTGCAAAATCGTCTCCGCAATCCCCGCGAACTCGGCGGCATCCGCGACACGCTTCTCCAATTGCCCGAGCTCCGCGCGACGCTCGCGGCCTTCGGCCCGTCGGCCGCGTTGACCACGATCAGCGCACAACTCCAAGAACTACCGCCGCTCCGCCAGCTGCTCGTTTCCGCTCTCGCCGACGAACTGCCGGCTGACTTCACCGATGGCAATTTCATCCGCGCCGGTTACGACGCCGAGCTCGACCGCCTGCGCGCGCTCACGACTGACAACAAAACCTGGCTCTCCGATCTCGAGCGCGCCGAGCAAGAACGCACCGGCATCCGCAGCCTGAAAGTCCGCTTCACGAATAATTTTGGTTACTACATCGAAGTCACCAAGGCCAACCTCCACCTCGTCCCCGCCGACTACATTCGTCGCCAGACCACCGTCGGCGGCGAGCGCTACGTCACCGAGGCGCTTAAGCTAAAAGAGAAGGAAATCTTTCACGCCGAGGAAAACGCCCTCGCCCGCGAACACGCTCTCTTCGCGACCCTCATCGCCGCGATTCTCGACGATTCCATCGCGCTCGCGCAAACCGCAGATGCACTCGCCGAACTCGACGTGCTCGCCGGCTGGGCCCTGCTTGCCCGCGAATGGGATTATTGCCGCCCCGTCCTGGATGAAGGCGACGTCTTAGAGATCACCGAAGGCCGCCACCCGGTCGTCGAACAAATGCTCAAGTCGGCCGATGTCGCTCTCGCGCGCGGTGCCACCTCGGCCTTCGTACCCAACGACACTTTGCTCGCCTGCGACGATGCTCAGATCGCGTTGCTCACCGGTCCCAACATGGCCGGCAAATCGACCTACATTCGCCAAGTCGCCCTTATCACGCTGATGGCCCAAGTCGGCTGCTGGGCGCCCGCGAAAACCTGCCGCGTCGGCCTCGTAGATCGCATTTTCTCCCGCGTCGGCGCCAGCGACGATCTCGCGCGTGGCAATTCGACCTTCATGGTCGAGATGAACGAGACCGCCAACATCCTCAACAACGCCAGCGAGCGCTCGCTCATCATTCTCGACGAGATCGGCCGCGGCACCTCGACCTACGACGGCCTCAGTATAGCCTGGGCAGTGGTCGAACACCTCCATCGCGAGCCCGAGCGCGGACCGCGCACGCTCTTCGCGACACATTACCAAGAACTCACGCAACTCGACAAACACCTCCCGCGCCTGCGCAATTTCTCTGTCGCGGTGAAGGAGTGGAACGACGATATCGTCTTCATGCGTCGCGTCGTCCCCGGCGCCGCGGATCGCAGCTACGGCATCCAAGTCGCCCGCCTCGCCGGCTTGCCCTTGAGCGTGATCGACCGCGCGAAAACCATCCTCGCGAAACTTGAAAGCGACGACGCCACCGTGGCTTTGCCAGGGCCAACGCTGACGTCAAAACCCAAACGGAAAATCACCATCACACCAACGGACGACTCGCAACTGAGCTTATTGTGAGCGCGGCTTTTAACAGCGGCGGAGAGCCCAGAGTTGTTTAGCCTGGCTAATCGTCTTCTTGAGCACCTCTGGGGTGAGCGCTTGTTTAGGATCATCGCCAATGCCTTTCGTAGGTTCAACGTGCGCCTCGATGCAAAGTCCATCTGCGCCATATGCGACGGCGGCAAGCGCAGCAGCTGGCACGTAACTCGCCTTGCCGACCGAGTGAGAAGGATCCACGACGATGGGCGCCCATGTTTTCTCCTTCAATAGTGGAGTGATGCTTTCGTCGGGATGATTCCGATAGCCGTCGAGCGTGGGCGTGGTTCCGCGTGGGCAAAGAATAACGTTGGGGTTACCGAACGCCACGATGTATTCGGCGGCCGAGATAAATTCATTGATCGGGCCCATGTGAATACTGCGCTTGAGTAAGACTGCGGTGTCGCGCTCGCCTATCGCTTTACCAATCGCGCGCAGGAGCGAGTAATTAAGTGCATTGCGGGCCCCGACCTGAAGCGTCGTCACGCCCGCGTCGAGCGCGAGGGCGATGTGAGCTTCTTCCATCACCTCCGTATCGACGGGCAATCCTGTCCGGCGCGAAGCCTCCATCAAAATATCGAGCGATTTAACATCCCCCTGAAATGAGTACGGATTGGTACGCGGCTTCCATACGCCGCCACGAAGTGCATTGGCCCCGGCTTCCTTTACGGCGGCGGCGGTTTCGTAAAAGTAATTGGGGTTTTTCGGATCAATTGTGCAAGCTCCCGCGATTACAAACAATTCCTCTCCGAGCGTAACCCCACCGATTTTGATCCGGTGACTGGCTAGGTCCGATCGTTTGTCCATAAGCTTGAACGGCGACTGGATGCGATCAATCCGATCGATATACTCTAGCCCCTCGAGTCGGTTAATCATGAGGTCTTCTCGCTCATCGCCAACGATAGCATAAATGGAACGTACGGCTCCAACGATCGGCTGAATCTTACAACCAAACTCCGCGACGATGGCGGTAATCTCGGCGAGTTGCTCAGAGTTGAGACGATTTGATTTCGGCAGTATCATGACGTTAAGGTGCACAAACAGACACAAATGCAGCGTCGAGGGAAGTCTGGGCTAACCTCGCTAGCGCCGCCCCTTTCAGCGACGCGTTAAAGCCACGCTTCAAATTCAGCCGGCAGTGGCGCCTTGGCGGAAAAATTAAACTCCTTGCCGTGCCACAAGTACGAGAAACTCGTCTCTAATGAGTGCAAAAAAAGCCGCTTGGTTTCAGCCTGTTTAGCGAAGGCCCGATTGCGCGTGAAATCACCGTACGTCTGATCGCCGACGATTGGAAGATGGCGCTTGGAACATTGTACGCGGAGTTGATGACTGCGTCCCGTTTGAGGCTCCAGGCGGATCAAAGTAAGCTTTGGTTGCTTGCGCCCGACGCGCACGACGCTCATGCGACTTTCTGATGGCATGTGACCGGCATGAGCCGCAGTGCGGATTTGGCCGCCCTTTTTTTCTACTGCCAGCAGATCACGCCAAAGCTCCACCGATTTCGCCGGCGCGCCAAACACCAGTGCATGATAAACTTTTCGCACCTGTTTTCGTTTAAACTGCGCCCGAATTTCCCTAGCCAATTCTTCGCTGGCCGCCACGAGCATCACTCCAGAAGTTGCCGAATCGAGCCGGTTCAACAACCATAGTCGTCGCACGGCGCCTGCCACATCGCGCCATTCGTAAAATTCGCCATCGAGCGTGTAGCGTGCATCAACCAAAGCCTTGGGTTGATCCGATGATTGATTGGGATGAGACATCACGCCGGCAGGTTTCACAAAAGCGGCCAACCCATTCACGTCACTTAAGATACGCGTAACATCGCGGCCCATTGGCACACCTGCCCAAAAGCTCTCCGACACGCTGCTCACTGATAATAAAAGGTAAATGTCATGTCCTGCGAATTACCGAGCATCGCAACCATGTCGTCGGACCATTTTCCATAGGGCGAACGCGCGGTGATGGCGCTGATACAGGCTTCTTTTCCTTGGTCGCTGGAAGTATTCTTCACGTCGATAATCGTCGTGATCTTACCGTCGGAATCCATACGGAAACTCACGGTTACAGTCGTGCCCGATGGCGGATAAAGTGAGCTGGAAAGCAAGATGCGATCCCATTGGATCTGCACGGTCTCAATCATGCGTTGCAGATAAACACCGTAATTGCTCCAACGTGCGTCTACCGCAGTGGGTCCGATGTTCATCGTACCGAATTTGTTGTCCGAAAAAATACCGGGACGCACCTGCTGCTTTTGCAACACGGGGCGAGGCTGTGGTTTTTGCCGATCTATTTTGGGTGTGCTCGCCTGAGTCCCTTGTAACAGTGGCGCATTCTTAATGCCTTCAACCCGCTCTGGTACCGCTTTGGCACCTTCAACTAATTTAGCGATATTGCTGCCAAAGGCATCAGCATTGTCGCCTTCCTTCTTTTCAAAACCCGAGAGTGGATTCTGTTCCTGCTTGGGCGCTTCTTGCGTCGCGTCTTTGCTGGCGACTTCGACCGGCGGAGCCATCGGCACCGATTCCTGCGGCTTGGTGAGCTGACCGTCAACGATCTGCGTAGAGTGAATATCCTTTTTGCCATCGAGCGCGGGCATGTCGTTCTTGCCGTTTGGCGTCGGCTTCTCCTGCGCTACTTGCTGATTCATGAAACTAAAATTATTCGTCTTATCTGGCGGATTATCTGGTGCGTCAGGATTAGCCTCCACGAACTTGGAAGGCAGCGGTTTGGGTTGCGGCTTTGGCGCCTCAAACTCTTCTGGCGCCATTTCGATGCTGAAAGTCTGCGGGGGCGGCGTGCGCGGAACCAAGGACTCTGGAGCGACTTTCAAAAAATACGGGGCTGCCACAAAAAGCAGCAAATGCAAGAGAAGCGTCCCAATCACGCCGATTTGAATCGAACGCACCTCTGGATTCGTCGATAGCTGCGGCAATACCCGGCGTGATCGGGTCGGTGGCGGCTCGCTTAAAAGGGTGCTCATGGACAGTGGGCTTCCGGACTAATACGAATCATTCAGCGTATCAGACCGCACCGGGTCAAAATTTGTTTCGTAGTTTCTAAGGGCAGTCCGATGATATTCGACAACGATCCTTGGTAACCCGCCACAATCATGTCGGCCCGATCTTGAATACCATAGCCGCCGGCCTTATCAAGTGTGTGCACTCGCGCGAGGTAGGCCTCAATCACGTCATCACCATAAGTTTTAAACGTCACCTCGCTCGACTCTCCGTCATCAATGCGCAGCCCCTCGCAGAGGCGGCGTAACGCTAAACCAGTAAACACCGTATGCGTGCGACCACTCAAGCGCCGCAACATAGCGCGCGCCTCGGTGGAGTCCGCGGGTTTATTCAACGCGGCGCCTTCCAGAAAAACTGTGGTATCGGCCCCAAGCACGAGCGCCTCAGGATTCCGCGCCGCCACCCAGTCGGCTTTGAGTCCAGCATTGTGCGCTACCATTACGCGTGGATCCGTAGCAGGATCTTCATGCTCGGTCACCGCTGCCGTCTCCACTGTAAAGCTCACCCCGAGTTGCGTGAGCAACTCCCTGCGGCGCGGGGACGCAGAGGCGAGGATCAACAAGGGAGCTGAGTTCATTCCACGCGCTCCGCGAGGATGCCGCGCACGTCGCCTTTAGCGCGAGCGAGTTCAACGCGACTAAGATTGTACTGGTAAACGGCTTCAACGCGTCCATCGCTCGCGATCGCAAGGCGATTCTGCGCTTCTATGATCTCCCGATTGTCGGCTACTCCCTGTTGGAAACGTTTTTGCGCCAACTCCAGTTCTTGCTCCGCTAGGTGAAGACTTTTTTCTGCCACGGCGATCTGGGCGAAACGTGAGGCCGCATCTTGTTGGGCGAGTCGGAGCTCAGCGGAGATTTGCAGCTCCAGATTATGCAAACGAACAGCTTGGGCACGTTGACGCGAAAGCGCGGCGCGGCGGTCAGCACCGCTCTTGAAACCGTCAAAGATCGGAAGTGTTACCGTTGCACCTGCGAACCATGCTGGTTGATTTGAATTGTCCAAAAACTCGGTGGATACGTAACCGTACTCACCACTAAGCCCCAGTGCAGGGAGACGTTGCAACTTGGCCGTTTGAACATCGACTTTCGCCTGCTCAACTGCCTTTTGTGCACGCAGCCAATCGGCGCGTTTCGCGAAGGTCGTCTGCTCGAAGCCATCGGCAAAGTTACCAGCGTTGACGCGACGCACTTCAAAATCAGCCAAGGCCAAACGACGCGCTGGATCTAAATCTAACAAACGCTGCAACAACAACGCGCTTTGGTATACGACCGTATCTTGTTGTAAGCGGGCTTGCTCGGCTTGGGCGAGGAGGGATTCCGCTCGGGTCACATCAATCTGCGTAGCCACGCCCGCGCTTAACTGGTTTAGCGCGAGATCAACGAGAGCTTTAGCGCGAGAGGTGTTGGCGTCTAAAACTTCGATACGCCGGAGATTTCTTAAATGGGTAAAAAACGTCTGCGCCACTGAGGTGAGCGCGGTTTGCAATGTCGCCTGATAATCAGCTTGGGCGACGGCAATACCGACGCGCGAGGCTTTATAGGCCGAGAGTTGCTGTGGGTTCAAGACCGCGACATTGCCTGTAAGTTTTCCGTCAAAGCGGTTGGTCGCTGGTGTCTGAGTTAGAGCTCCGCTGCTAGCGACCGACACAGCCTCGGTGCGTTTCTGATTACCGCTTAAGCCCACGATCGGCATAAGCCCCACACGCTGCTGATTCGAAGCCTCCAAGGCCTGAGCCGCGGACTCACGACTCAGAAGCACGCTGACATTAACGCCCTCAACTGCGCCCAAGGCCTGCGCCAGTGAAAGCGACTCTGTTTGAGCGGAGACGCAATTTACCACCGCCACTGCGACGAAAAGGAGGGAAAAACGAAACACGTGCATGACGACGATCAAGCGCGCCTTCCGATAAACGTGCAAGCCTTGCGAGTTGCACCTCGCCAAATGATCCACAGGCTTTTGCTCTCGTAACTTCCATGCGTCTTGGCCTCGCCCAGCTTAATCCGACTGTCGGTGACATCGCCGGCAATCGCCGTAAAATTCTCGCTGCTTACGTCGCGCTCGTCGCCCAAGGCGCCGAACTCGTCGTTTTCCCCGAGCTCATCGTGTGCGGTTATCCGCCACGCGACCTGCTTTTAAAACGTCGCTTCGTGCCCGACGTTGTTGATTCCATGGCAGAAATCGCCGCCGCGATTGGCGAGGTACCTGCCATCATCGGCACGGTCACGATCAATTCCTCTGGAAACGGCCGTGCGTTTTACAATTCCGCCGCATTCTGCCACCGCGGCCAAATCGTCACCATCGCTAATAAATGTCTATTGCCTACCTACGACGTCTTTGACGAGGACCGCTACTTCGAACCCGCCGCCGCGCCAACAGTTGTGCTGCATCAAGGCCGAAAAATCGGCATCACGCTTTGTGAAGACATTTGGACGCACCCGATGGTCAACACTCGACGCTTGTATCACGGGCTAGACCCTGTTGCCCAACTAGCCGCGATGAAGTGCGATATCATGGTCAACCTTTCGGCCAGCCCCTGGCACCACGGCAAAGGCGACGTCCGCACAAAAGTTGTCACCGACGCCGCCCGCACCCTCGGATGCCCCGTCGCCTACGTGAACGCCGTCGGAGGTAACGACGAACTCATCTTCGACGGCCGTAGCCTAGTCGCTCAATCAGATGGAACTATTACAGCAGGCCTAGCTGCTTTCACGGAAGATATTCGCGTGGTCGATACCAGTATTCGTACTGCGCCTGCACCCACCTTTCAACAAGCCGAACTCGCCGACATTTACGGGGCACTCGTTTTGGGGCTGAGGGACTACGCGCAAAAATCTGGATTCAAAAAAGCCCTCATCGCCCTCAGCGGAGGGATCGACTCCGCGCTCGTCGCCGTGATCGCTGCTGAAGCTTTTGGACCGCAAAACGTCATTGGCGTTTCGCTCCCCTCATCGATTTCCTCGCAACACTCGCGCGACGATGCCCGTATCCTTGCCACAAATCTTGGCATCCGCTTCGAGACCATCGCGATCGCTGAAGCGGTCGCCGCGACTGAAAATTCGCTGAAAACTGTCTTCTCTGGACTCGGCCGTGATGTGACTGAGGAAAATATTCAGGCTCGCACGCGCGGCGTCCTCATGATGGCGCTCTCCAATAAATTTGGCGCGCTGCTATTAACTACGGGAAACAAAAGCGAGATGGCTGTTGGGTACTGTACCCTATACGGCGACATGTGCGGCGGACTCGCCGTAATCAGCGATGTGTTTAAGATGCAGGTTTACGCCCTTTCACGCTGGATCAACCGCGACCACGAGATAATTCCGGTCAATACCATCGACAAACCGCCATCCGCCGAGCTTCGCCCCGGCCAAGTCGACCAAGACAGTCTCCCACCCTACGAACAACTCGATGCCATTTTGCGCGGCTACGTTGAAGAAGGTCTACCCCGACGCGACCTAATCGCCCAAGGTTTTGCCGAATCCGTGGTTAATGATATCGCCCGCAAAGTCGATCTCAACGAGTACAAGCGCAAACAGTCGGCACCCGGACTCAAGATCACGCCCCTCGCCTTTGGCGTAGGTCGACGCATTCCGATTGTTCAAAAATACGTGAGTTAACCGTAAAGTTGTTCACGCGCTAAGTCATGTCGTCTCAAAATTCTAGTAACCTTTTCGCCCGCGCGCTCCAACTCATCCCCGGAGGCGTCAATTCCCCCGTCCGCGCCTTCCGATCAGTCGGAGGTTCGCCATTTTACGTAAAGGCCGCTCGTGGGGCGACGCTCATCACCGCTGACGACCGCGAGCTGATTGATTTCGTCTGCACCTGGGGGCCAGCGATCCACGGCCACAACCACCCGCGCATTAAAGCCGCAATCGCCACCGCGCTTGAGAGCGGAACTTCGTTTGGCACACCCAATCCCTACGAGGTCGAAATGGCTGAGCTCATCACACGGCTCGTCCCATCAATTAAAAAAGTCCGCATGACCAGCAGCGGCACCGAGGCCACTATGTCCGCCGTGCGACTCGCCCGTGGATTCACGCGTCGCGATAAAATAATCAAGTTTTCCGGCTGCTACCACGGGCATTCTGATTCGTTGCTCATCAAAGCCGGCTCCGGAGCCCTTACACACGGTCACCCAGATAGCGCCGGTATCCCAGCCAGTTTCGCCCGCGAGACAATCGTCCTGCCTTTTAATAATGCTGCCGCTCTTGCCGCCGCGTTTGCCGCCCATCCAGATCAAATCGCCGGTGTTATTCTAGAACCGTACATCGGTAACGTCGGCTTTATTCCCGCCGCCCCTGGATACCTCGCAGCAGTCCGCCAACTCTGTACCCAGCACGGAGCGCTGCTCATCTTCGATGAAGTCATGACAGGATTTCGCCTCGCTCTCGGCGGCGTGCAGCAAATCGAAGGTATCGCTCCCGACCTTACCACCCTAGGCAAAATTATTGGTGGGGGTCTACCCGTGGGCGCATTTGGCGGACGTGCGGATATCATGGACTACCTCGCACCCTTAGGTCCAGTGTATCAAGCCGGTACTCTTTCTGGCAACCCTCTAGCCTTATCTGCCGGCATTGCTAGCCTAAGGCTTCTCGAAGAGCTCAATCCTTACGCCCGCCTCGATGCTCTAGGCCGCCAAGTCCGTGAAGCCGTGCTCTCCGCCGCAAAATCCAAAGGTATTTCCATACAAGTCCCACAACGCGGATCTATGTTCAGCGTGTTCTTTACCGCTACACCCATCCGAGATTACGATAGTGCACTCACCTCTGATGCTAAGCTCTTTGGTCGTTTCTTTCGCGCCTGTCTAGACGGAGGAGTTTATCTACCACCCAGCGCCTACGAGGCCTACTTTCTCAGCACGGCCCATGAGGGTGACGCTATTGACCGCGCCTGCGAGGTGATAAACACGGCACTTCGTAATCTCTAATATGCTTTTTTATGCAGACGATTGTTCTGCGCCGCCGCCTGTTACACGCTATTTTAGTATTACACCCAGGCCGAATCTCCCCCTTGTGCTCTCTGTCTCAAAAGTGTTTATCGACCAACTTTGTACCAGCCTACTCAGCTAGGTAAGAATGATATGCCTAGGCACTAAGCTTAACCCTTTGACCGCGACGTGAAGCTAGGGCTAACGACGCGGAAATTCCCCCGTTACGACTCTGCCATCAACACCACGTAACGCGGCATTACGCTTTTACGAGCGTTCTAAAAGCTCATGCTCGCGGGTGAGCCTTGGCGTAAATTTCCCGCAACCGAGCCACGCTTACATGTGTATAAACTTGTGTAGTAGTCAGTTGAGCGTGTCCCAATAATTCCTGCACAAGTCGTAAATCCGCACCTGCATTTAATAAATGCGTCGCGTACGAGTGCCGCAATTTATGCGGTGTAAGTTCTATCGGCAATTCAGCTAGGGCCAAATATCGTTTCAGCATCAGTTGAATAGCACGCACCGTCATCCGCGTGCCGTCTGGATTGGAGACTACGGAATGATCCGGTCCGGTCTGACGAGCGACTTCGTCCCGAACCTTAATCAACACGGCAGTGGCCACACGTCCTAGCGGACACAATCGCTCTTTGCGCCCCTTACCGACAACTCGAGCGACGCCGTTCGTGAAATCCACGGAGCCAAAATTCAAACTTGCGACTTCACTCACGCGCAACCCGCCTCCGTACAGTAGCTCCATCACGAGGCGATCACGCCACGCGACCTCCGGCGTCGCACTCGAATTTTCCATCAAGCGCTGCGGCCCCAATAGCAAACGTTTCATTTGCTGCTCCGTCAGGAATTGCGGCAATCGCTTCTCGAGTTTAGGCAACGGCACGCCGACAAAAGGATTACGCTTCAGCATTCCTCGCCTTTGCCAAAACTTAGCCCATGTGCGCAAACCGGAGACATGGTTATGTAACGTCCTCCGGTCGAAACGACTGCGGGCTTCGATCACAAAATCGCGCACTTCGCGCGATTCGAGCGCATCTACTCCGCGTGCCCAAACCCCCGCAGTTTGCGCCCATCGCCAAAAATCCTCAAACGCCTGGCGGTAGTTTCTTACCGTGTACGCCGAGCATCGGCGCTCGAGAGCCAAGTGCTCCGAAAACGGAGTCCACCACTCCGCCACGGTGTCGGCGGGTAGTTGCTTAAGCGCTGGGAGTTTGGGCTTCGACATCGCGCATCACCTTCGTGGCGTGTAACCGAAGCGCGCCTTCGGGATCAAGCCCGCTGCTGCGCGCCGCGGCAGTCACTTCAAACAACATTTTACCCAACTCCGCTTCGGTTAATTTCGAACCGAGCGCCCGAACCTGCGCGACATCCACAACGCCGCCCACGGGCAATGATTTTTTCTCAATTTGTTTCCATACCGCCTCAGCAAACATCAACGCCGGCAACCGTGGCGGCAGATCTTTAAAAACTCCCGTAGCGACGGGTCCGTGTTTTTTTTCCTGCGCCTTGATTTGCTCCCATTGCACAAGAACTTGTTCCGAAGTCCCTAGTTTTCCCGCACCAAACACATGCGGATGTCTGCGCACGAGTTTCTCGTTAACTTCTCGCGCTACATCCTCAAGCGTAAACACGCCTTTTTCCGCAGCTAACTGAGCATGGAATACGACTTGGATCAACACGTCGCCGAGTTCTTCTCGCATGTGTTGCATGTCACCGCGATCAATCGTGTCGATCAGCTCGCTCACCTCATCGATCAAGCAACGCACTAACGAGGCATGCGTTTGCTCTTGATCCCAAGGGCAACCGTCGGGCGCCCGAAGCCGTGCAATCGTCGCTTTTAATTCATCCATCGCATTCATCGTGTTTCCAGTTAGGCCACAGCACGCGACGAACACACGGAAATTTTTCCGCTTTGTCTTCCGCCTGTTCCCGGTGTCTCATGGGCGTTCGATGACTGACAAGCTCACTGAAATCATGACCTGGAAGCGCCAGGAAATCGCGCATCTAGTGCGCCCTGTGCCGCTCGAGGAGTTGCGTGCGTTACACTCCGCCTTACCCGCGGTGTCCTCTTTTGCCGGCGCACTCCGCCGGTCAGATGGTCAACTGGCCGTTATTGCTGAGATCAAGCGGCGATCGCCCTCGGCTGGTGCTATTGCTACGGGCATCGCTGCGCCCGACCAAGCCGTTAAATACCGTGCCGCTGTCGCTAGCGCTTTGTCCGTACTCACCGACGAAAAATATTTCGGAGGTACACTCGACGACCTTGTCGCTGTTACTACGCACCTCCGTCAGTCCCCACCCGCACTGCCCTGCATCCGGAAAGATTTTTTCGTTCACCCAATTCAGGTCCTTCAGGCCCGCCAAGCAGGTGCTAGTGCCATCCTCATCATCGTACGTGCGCTCAACGACGGGGAAATAACCGCTCTCTATACCGCAGCCCAAGCTGCCGGACTGGACTCTCTTTTTGAGATTCATAACGAAAAGGAACTCACTCGAGCTCTCGCCCACGGAGCAAAGATCATAGGAGTTAATAATCGAGACCTCGCCATTTTCAAAACTGACCTTGGTCTAAGCGAACGCCTAATTCCGCTTTTCCCAGAACACATCATCGCCGTCAGCGAGAGTGGCATTCATACCCCTGCTGACGCGGCTCGCGCACGTGCTTGTGGGGCTCACGCCGTACTCGTCGGTGAGGCGCTTATGAAAACGCAAGATCCTACCGCTTTGATTAAGTCTTTTCGCGCCGTTTGATAGCAGCGTCCATTTGAATTATGCCCAAAATGACCAGACTGAACGCCGCAGGTCTGCTACCTCGCCGCGAATTCATCCGACGTATATGCCGCAGTCTCGCGGTCGGGGTTGCGTTGATTACCGTTTCACTCATGATCGGTATGGCTGGGTATCACTGGCTCGGTGGCTTGGCTTGGATTGATGCGTTTTTGGATGCTGCGATGATTCTTTCCGGTATGGGCCCGCTTTCTCAGCTCCACTCCGATGGAGTCAAATTGTTCGCTGGATTCTACGCCATTTATTGTGGCATCGCCCTCATCAGCACCGCGGGCATCATGTTAGCACCTTTGATTCATCGCTACCTCCACAAATTCCACCTAGAGGACGATACCAACGATTAAATCATGCCGCTTTCTCCCACCGCCACTCGTGATTTGCTCGTCACCCTTGGTCATCACCCAAAACGAGCGCTCGGCCAAAATTTTCTCGTCGACGGCAACATAGTCCACAAATCCCTCGCGCTCGCCGGCGTCGCCCCCGACGATACGGTAATTGAGATCGGACCCGGCCTGGGAACTCTCACCGAAGCGCTACTCGCTGCTGGAGCCAACGTCTACGCTGTAGAACGTGACGAACGCCTTTTCGCACACCTCACCACTACGTTACTGCCCCAGTTTTCAGACCGCTTACATTTACTTTTTGGCGATGCCGTAGAACACCCACTTGCTGGTTACACGCCTTCATCCTCTGAGGTTAATTTCAAGGTCGTTGCGAATCTTCCGTATGCCATAGCCACACCTTGGCTTGACGGAATTCTAACTGGCCCTTTGCCCTCTACGCTCGTGCTTATGCTGCAGCAAGAAGCCGCACAGCGCTACGCTGCCGCCCCAGGAAGTAAATCTTTTGGCGCAATCTCGATTTTTCTCCAAGCTGCCTACTCCATCGCGCCTGGTCACAAAGTGCCTGCCGCCTGCTTTCACCCGCGGCCTGACGTCGAATCGTATCTACTCAATCTCGTGCGTCGACCCACCCCATTTATCTTCGACAGACCAACAAAATCCGTCATCCGGGGCTGCTTTCAACAACGCCGTAAACAGATCGGTTCCTTACTACGGCACCTAGTACCCCCAGCCATCGGCGCACCTTGGTTGGAACAACTCAGTGCCGCCGGACTCTCAGCTCTCAGTCGACCTGAAGATATACCAGTTTCAGTCTGGCAACACTTGGTAGTACCACCTGCAAGTGCTGCTTGAAAGGTCTGCGGCTCATCTTCATCACTTTAATCTCAATCCCATGCTTTTCTTCTCCCGAATCCTCCTCACTGCTCTCCTAGCTGTTGTTGGCTGTGTTACCCTCCGCGCCCAAGGCGAACCCCCTTCCGATCCCATACCGCTGCTCGGACGTGTTGATGCACGCACTTATATTTCACCTACCGGTGCCTTCAAAGTTTCCATTCCGGTCCTGCCGGAACTCGGTGGCACCATAACCGATACTGAAAATGTCGTCACCTTTCAGGACGATTTCAACACGCACATCAGCATTGCCGCGTTTCCCCAAGATGCCACCCAACGCTGGGAAATGTCCACGCGCGGCCTAAAAGATTACCTCGTTTATTTTTTTAGCAACTACGTGCTCGGCGATTTCCGGCAGACGTTTCCTGAAACCACCATCGAAAGCGCTAAATTTGTTCCCGGCGCAGTCGACGGTTCCCTAGTAACCTACATTTTGCTGCCTGGCGGCTCGATGTTCATGGACAAAATTCCAATGATCGCCGGCGGCCCAGTTCCTGTAGCGAAACGCGGCAATCAACTCTTCGTTAAAAACGGCCACATATTCGTCATCAGCATCGAGCTTACTGAACGCGTCCTTGAGCGCTCAACTTACAAAAAAACGACCTCTGAGGAAGATGAAATCTTACGTCAGCGCCTCAACGAAGTGATCGTGCGCCTCCAATTCCCGAAGGCCGCCGCGGCGGCCAAGTAAGCCGTCACACACCGCCCCTCGCATGTCGCTCGGCGGTTTCATCGCATTTTTACTGATTGGTGCCATCGCCGGTTGGCTGAGTGGCGTCATAATCAAAGGCCGAGGATTCGGCGCCTTGGGTAATATCATTGTCGGTGTGATCGGGGCGTTTATCGGCGGCTTCCTGTTCAACGCAGTTGGAATTTCAGCCAATGGGCTGCTAGCCCAATTCTTATTCGCGACTGCCGGAGCCCTACTGCTCGCATGGCTGCTGAGATTCATTAAAAAATGAATCACGCATCGCTCCATCTTCGTTTAGCAAACGAACACGATCTACCCGCGATCGTTGATATTTATAATAGCATCATTCCAGGGCGAAGGGTCACCGCCGATCTTGAACCCGTGACTGTCGAAAGCCGACGCGCATGGTTCTCAGCCCACCAGACGCCGAACCGGCCGCTGTGGGTTCTAGTCGATTCAGAGGCCAACAAAACTATATGTGGCTGGGCCAGCTTTGATTCTTTTTATCCACGTGCCGCTTACGATGGCACAGTAATGGTCGCACTCTACTTGGCCGATTCCTATCGAGGCCGTGGCATCGGGGGCTGGCTCTTAGATGAACTCATTAATCGGGCTCCAGCGCTCGGGATTCATTCTCTAACCGGGTATATATTTGGCCACAACGAACCGAGTCTACGTTTATTCAAACGGCACGGTTTCACCCAGTGGGCACATTTACCACGCGTCGCAGTGCTAGACGGCGTCGAACGCGATCTGATTATCCTTGGTCGTCGAGTGGTCACTTAAGGCACCCGCGGGGCCCGACGTGTTTGCGGGCCTGTGGCCGACTCTGACTGATCACGACCTAGAGCTGGCGCTTCAGTGGGTAATTGATCGGCGCAAAGCTCCAAAATTTCAATCGCTAGCAGTCCAGCCTGCGCCGCACCGTTGGTACTAACCCGAGGAGATTCATCGATGGGATTCAAAACATCAGGTCCATCGATGCGACGTATCGGCGCTCCACTCGCACGAAAGCCTCCACCAAAACCACCGCCGCCTAGAGCACGTTTAGCAAAGGCTAGATTTTTGGTTTTGTAATAAACGTAAGCCGCAAGTCGGTCGGGACGTGCGTAGCGCGCATCCACATCGCCTTCGTTACCGGTGACCATGTCTTGGCGAATTACTTCGGCTGACGCTGTGGTGAGTCTACAGAACTGGAGCCAAAGTTTGTCCCAACGCGGATCATTGAGCATCTCTCCGAGTTCAATGGCCACTTCGCCACCACCCATGATGGTAGCTAGATTGTAATCTCCGGCGACATCAGAAATAGCAGAAAGCTGACCGGTTTTGGGATTATAGCCAAAAACCAAGTTTTTTCCGTTTTTCATCCCAAGCGGCATGGCACTAAGGCTGTCGACGCCGACGAGGATTTTATCCCGCCACTTCGTCTCCCCCGTACGTTCCCACTCCGTCATCCAGTTGCCGACAAAAGCCAACCAATCCGGTCCGAGTCTTACGCGTCCTGGTGCAATTTTTTTCTCCGCTTCAGTCGCCGGTTGCGCCAATCGCATAGGATCAAACTCAGTCGCCGCGTAGTCGGCGATAGTCATTTCGCGCATGAGATCACCCACACGCTCATCCGTCGTCAGATAATAATAAAAACGCCGATACGCCGCTTGGCTAATGCGCGCTTCTTTCGCACCGCATCCCCAATGACGAACATTGTGGCGAGAGCCGAGCCCGGCAAAACGGCCAAGATGGTAGCAATCTACTTCACCTGTATGCCTCGTCATAGCCTCCGCTAGTCGAAATATATCTGCACGGCCAGAGCGCAAAAAAGAATACCACAGCCACATATCCGTGCCCAATTCTGAGTTATCCCATGCCATCCCGCCTAGGTCGTAGCGCCACACATGACGATCCGCATCGTAGCTATGCATGAAATCCCCAAAATCCCAGAAACCATACCAGCGATGTTGTTCCACGGCCTTTTGATAAAAAGCCAATGTCTCATCGAGACCTTCTTCTATGGCCTTTTTAAATGGAGTCGAACGATCAGGCAGGCTCCACAGACCGAAGGCCCTCGCTTGGTGCAGGAATTCGGGGGGGCACACCAAAACGGGAGGCGCACGCCCCACCTCTGCTTGAGCGACGGTCTCTGTTTTGGTTGGAACGACCGCACTAGGAAAGAGCGTGAGTTCACTTGTACGCGCGACTCCTGTCGCTGTGCTAAAACCAGGTTGCACGTCCTCATATACAGCCTCAAGTCCATGTGCTTTGATATCGTAGTGTCTCAAATCCATGCTGGGCGCAGACGGCGTCCAAAGCCAGACAGTCAACTCCGCTGCCGAGCTCGAGGCATGCTTTACTTCAAGAGCAGCGGGATAGGACTGCCAAAAATTTTTTAAACTAACGGCCAATCCTCCACTAACATCACCCACAAAAACTAACCCCGAAGCCCGCTTACCCGCACCAGCGGGTATCCATGCACTCGCCGAATTTGTGCGCTTTTCTACGGTAAATCCATCCGCATTAGGCTGCACGAGCCGGAAGGAATCCCAGACTGCCCATTGTTCGATGAGATTAATACTTCGAGCACTCAGTTGCTCACGGTCCGGGACACGTTTCCCAGCGAGTTGATCGCCATAAATGTCAGAGCCATCGGCTTGAGCCACGAATCTGCCCTGACGCCCCACCGCGGGTTGCACCGGCTCAGACCAAAGACCCGTGCCTTCACCGGAGAATCGAACGTGCCGATTCTGCATTTCCTCACGCAGCGGCACCGTAAAACGAACCCCAAGACCACGAATAAAATCCTTCTCCTGATCACCATCAAAAATAAACGTGTGAACCATTCGCACGGTTTCAACGCCCGCGGAAAAATAGAGCCTAACGGTAAAAGGTAGCCAGGCGCGTCCACCTTTTAACCCTCGGTGTAGACCTTCAATCTTAACCACCGCGCGCACCGGGCCTGCTTGTTCTAGTGTTACCAGAGAAATATCGCTCTCAAAATACTCCTCCCGAATCGTGCCCGAGCTCTCATAGTCGGTACGATTTTCCGTGAGCGCGACCAAGTGTCCACCGCGGGCGACTTCCCGGCCCATGATTTTTAAAGACTCCATAAACGCCGCGCCACGGGCCGCAAGATGACACTGAATTACGCCGGTGTCTACGGTTACACCACTCGCATCTTGAATCGCCGTCAACGCCCGCGCCGGAACGACGCCAACGCCTTTCGTCAAACGCAACGGCCCACCGAGAGTGGGTCCGCCGCTCACGGCCACTCCGAGCCATTTTACCGAGCCATCCGGCCAAACAGCTAATGGCCAGGTTTGAGCCGGCACTCTTTGACCCTGACTCGCCTGTGCCGACAACACATCGGTACGTTTCCACTCTCCTTGTTTAAATGGGACACCGAAACTAACGCCGACATTGACCGCAGGTGGTGTGCGCTCAAGCCACTGCACTGACAGCTCAGTCGCACCCAATTGCGCGATGAAAAGCGTCCCAAGAACTAAAAGAAACCGTCGCGACGTATTCATAGTAAAAATTGATAATGATTTAAAAGGGACCAGCAACAGGGCAACATTAGGACTGCGCAGGAGATCAGACCCAAGTGCAAGCGACACGCCTCCCAAAACACGGTCCAATCCTCAGACAGTCCGTAGTCCGACCGACTACGCCTTGCCCCTAGGTGAAACGCTCCACATGCTCAACCCATGAGACTTCAACTCAGTTTGCTTATCCTTCCACTTCTATACATGACCGCCCGTCCCACTTTGGCCCAACTCGCTCTCAGTTCCAGCCAACCACCCATCGCTGAGAAAAAACCTAAAGACGTCACAGTCCACGGAGATCGACGCATAGATGACTATTTTTGGCTTCGGGAAAAAGAAAATCCCGCGGTGCGCAAACACCTCGAGGCAGAAAACACTTACACCGATGCCGTGATGGCACCAACTAAACCCCTGCAAGAAAAACTCTATGCTGAGATGTTGGGACGTATTAAGGAAACTGACTCCGCTCCCCCCGTCTTACGTCGTGGTTACTGGTATTACACTCGCACCGAACAGGGGAAACAATACCCCGTCTATGCGCGCCGCATAGGCACAATCGACTCAACAGAACAGGTCACACTCGACGTCAACCTTCTCGCCACAGGACATCCTTACATGGCCGTGGGAGCGTACAAAATCAGCGATGACTCTCAGCTTCTAGCCTACACCATCGATTCCACAGGCTACCGCCAATACTCGCTTCATCTTAAAAACCTAAGCACCGGCGAGAGTCGCGCACTCGGCGTAGAACGCGTCACCTCGGTCGAATGGAACGCAAACCATCAATCCCTCTTTTTTACACAAGAAGACGCCATCTCTAAACGCTCCTACAGACTCGGCCGAGTTGAATTGAAGTCGGGAACGATCTCCTGGCTATACGAGGAGAAAGATGAACTCTTCGACCTCGGCCTCACTCGCTCGCGAGATGGCAGTTGGCTTTTTGCCACCAGTGAAAGCAAAACTACGACTGAAATCCGCGCATTATCTGCTACTGCATCCAACATCGACTGGCGTATCATCGCTCACCGTCGCAACGATATTGAAACCCGCGCCGATTATCGCGACGGACTTTTCTATTTTCGCACCAACGATCACGCGAAAAATTTTCGCATTGTCGCCGCGCCTGTCGCGACACCCGAGACCAATCATTGGGTTGAATACATACCGCACCAAGCCGCTGTAAAGCTCGACGACTTTGACCTGTTCGCGACGCACACGGTTTTGAGCGAGCGCGAAGATGGGCTACCACATCTGCGCGTCATTGACGATCGCAGTCACTCAAGCCACCGCATCTCAACACCAGAGCCCGTCTATGAAATTTCGTTAGAGAGCAACCCGGAGCCTGACGCAGGAGAAATTCGATTCATCTATCAATCTCTCGTAACGCCGCGCTCAATCATCAGCTATCATCTCACCACGAAAGCCCGCACCGTCCTAAAACAACAAGAAATCCCCAGCGGTTATGATGCCTCGCGCTACGCGAGCGAACGCATTTGGGCTCGAGCCTCGGACGGCACACGAGTGCCTATGAGTATAGTTTACCGCAAAGACCTCCGTCGTTCCGGCGCGCAACCTCTGTATTTATACGCCTATGGAAGCTATGGCATCAGCATGCCAGTTTCTTTTAACACCTCACGCCTGAGCTTATTGGATCGCGGTATCATTTTCGCTATCGCGCATATTCGAGGTGGCGGTGAATTCGGCGAACCTTGGCGAGAAGCTGGACGTATGGCGCATAAAATCACGACCTTCACAGATTTCGTAGCCTGCGCAGAGCACCTCATCACGGAAAAATTCACAGATTCAAATCAACTCGTCATCAACGGCGGCAGCGCGGGTGGTCTACTCATGGGAGCCGTCGTAAATCTCCGTCCCGAGCTATTTCATGCTGCAATCTATGACGTGCCCTTCGTCGATGTGCTCAATACTATGCTCGACGCCTCATTGCCGCTCACGACCAGCGAATACATCGAATGGGGCAATCCTAACATTGCCGACGAATACGCATGGATGCGCGCCTATTCACCCTATGATAACGTGCGAGCCGTCGCCCATCCCCATATTTTGATGAACGTCTCACTCAATGACTCACAAGTGCCTTACTGGGAGGGCGCAAAACTTGTCGCTAAAATTCGCGAAATGAACACCGGCAAAAATGCCTTACTGCTGCACACCAATCTTGCAGCTGGTCACGGCGGCGCGAGCGGGCGTTACGATGCCCTGCGCGAGACAGCCTATCGCTTCGCCTTTGCTCTTGGTTCCCTAGGCATCAACGACATAGCCGTTGCGAAATAATTAAAGCACCACCGAAAGCGCATCACTTCGCCGCCAACGAACGTTGCATTTCGAATGCCTCACGTAGCGCAAGACTTAGCTTGTCCTGCACCGCCTGCATAGCTCGGTAGCGCGCAACGTTGGCCGGATTGGGCTTGCAACGAGTGGATTCATTAAGGGCCACGGCTCCAGTCGTGAAATCGGTGAGTCGCGCTTTTTTATTTCCATCACGCAGTGCAACGCACCAAGCGGCTTGGAGCGCACCGCCCAAAGCAGCACCTTCATCCTCCACCATTGCGACCACAGGCACGCCAAAAATATCAGCCATAATCTGACGCCAAACCGGCGACTTGGCGCCACCGCCGGTCACGCGTATCTCTTTAGCCTTCACTCCAAGGGCGGACAGACGACGGAGTCCGTAATTCATGCCAAGGGTAACACCTTCCATGGCCGCACGGGCGATGTAACCGGAAATAAAGGTCTGCGCGTTTAAACCGAGTAGGACACCAGAGCCCATTGGTACGTTGGGCGTACGTTCACCCGCTAAATAGGGTAACATTATCAGACCGCCTGACCCTGCAGGCGCGGTGGCGATAGCCGCGTTTAGCGCGTTATGATCCTGTCCAAACAATGACCGGACGTACTCGGTAACCGTAGTGACGTTCATCGTACAGAGTAGAGGCAACCAACCACCCGTCGAAGAACAAAACGCCGCGATTTCACCCTGAGGATCAATCACCGGTTTATTTGCGTAGGCGTAGATGGTACCGCTCGTACCGAAGCTTGCTGTGATCACTCCGGGGACAACGTTTCCGGTACCAATTGCGCCCATCATGTTATCTCCACCGCCAGCCGAAATGACGGTATTTTGTGAAAATCCATATTTCGCCGCTAAATCGGGCCGAAGGGTGCCAGATGCTTCGTGCGAAGCGTTAATCTTGGGGAGATAACCAGCGAGTTTTGGGTCGATAGCCTTGATGACAGCTTTGGACCAAGTCCTAGTCCTTACATCCATCAACGCCGAACCTGAAGCGTCGCCGTATTCCATGGAATAATTACCCGTGAGGAAATAATTAAGATAATCATGCGGAAGCAGCACATGACGTAGAAATTTATAGTTCTCGGGCTCGTGGCGCTTAAGCCACAGAATTTTTGGCGCTGTAAATCCCGGAAGGATTAGGTTGCCGGTCAAACGTATCGCGGCCTTAGGACCGCCCAGTTTTTTAGTCAGTATCGCGCATTCGGCAGTCGTACTGGTATCACACCACAATTTGGCGGGACGAATGACGTCACCGTTTTCGTCCAAGGCCACAAAACCGTGTTGTTGACCCGAAACGCCAATGGCGCGCACGCGTCGGGCTTGTGCAGATCCGATCTGCGCCGCGACGTCAGATAACACAAAATCGAGTGCCGACGTCCAATCCTGCGGGTGTTGTTCCATGTGCCCAATAGGCAATCCTTCGATTAGCTTATGAGGAGCGCGAGCTTCAGCGATGACCTTGCGCGTCTCAAGATCGAGAACGATGGCTTTGACGCTTTGAGTACCGGAATCGATACCGATGGTAAGGGACATGGTTAGAAAAAATTGGTTAGCGTGCCTTGGTGTTGTTGGTCTTGAGCGCGTCTAAAAATTCAACCGGCGAAAAATCATCCGTCAAAATTCGGCCCTTGGCCGCAAGCTCTACCGGAAAGGGCAAGAGTTCGGCCGCCAATGAATCGAGGTCCAATTTCGAAGCGAGCTTGGGGTTTAATTTTTCTAATGCGGCAATATCAGGCTCCCAGCCGAGATCTGAGACGGTCGACTTTAGGGCACAGACGATCACATTACCGCGACCGTGAGTCTGAAAAAGGTACACTTTGGGGAAGACGCTCTGAATCGTACGCAAGTCCGCAGCAAAAAGCTCAGTGTCTTGGTGGAGATTAGTCACAAAGACTCCACGCTCACTGAGGCGCGCAGCGCACTCACGATAATATTCCTGGGTCTTTAGATGCGGCGGCACAAATCCTCCGCGAAAAGCGTCCAAAATTAGCCAGTCCCATTGCTCGCGATTACGTTTCACAAAAAGCCGTCCGTCCATCACAGCGACGGGCGTTTGCGCCGTAGGTTTGAATGCGAGTCTCTCTTGGCAAAGCTCCCAAACCTTGGGATCGAGCTCAACCGACTGCAGTCGCGCCGCGGGAAAAGCATGCGTAAACAAGCGATGGAAGCCCGCCCCACCAAGTCCGATCATCAGCACGTTCGCCGGATTGGGTTCAAAGAATGCGGCAGCGAATAAGGAACGCGTATACGGCACAACCAGACGCAAAGGATCCGCCAGATCGACAGCGGACTCGAGGTATTCGCCGGCGCGAGAACGCGCGCGAAGTTCAACTACCGTACCTCGTTTTTCGATCGTAAGGTTATTATAGAGCGTGTCGTGGTTTTCTACGTAATCAGGCGCCTCCACGGCGAAGGCAGTAACCACACAGCTTAAGATTAAAACGACTGAGTAAATCTGAAAGATACGTGCTTTCATGGAGCAGTATTCCCGGGAGATGATCGCAGCAACAATATCAAAGCGGTGAGATTTACTAAGGCCACAGTGAGCCACAAATAAAGCAGCGTTGAAACGGGCAAATGCGGAATCAGCACGAAGGCGGTAAGCATTACCCCAGCGATATTGCCTAATGTGCTCACGCCGTAAATTAACCCAGAGGCCTTACCCGGCGGCGTACCGCGAGAAGCCAAATATTGAACACATTGCGGGCCAAACGACGACAACGTGGTCACCGGTAAAAAGAATAATGCTAAACAAGCAACAAGTAGCCCCGTAGTAATTTCGGCAAACGCGATCTCAATCTGCCCGAGCATCGAGCGCCCATAAAATGCCGTGAAAGCGAGCGAGCCGACTGCGATCGCTCCCGCGATCCATTGGCTACGTTCACGTTGGCGCAGAGGTGCATTACTGATCCAGCCGCCGATAATCGAACCAAGACTAAAGGCCGCCAGAAAGGTGGAAATTAACCAAGCCCAGACGATCAAAGAGGAGCCGAAAAACGGATTGAGCAACCGTGAGGCGAGAAGCTGGAAGCCCATGCTAAGAATTCCCAGCAGCACAACCAGAACGTAAAAAAAGACGAGGGGCACAGCGGGATTCGGCGTATTGTCAGGACCGCTGGCGAGCGCAATATTTCGAAATAATAGCAGGCCGCATCTGCCCAAAAAAATACCCGCCGGTGTTAACCGGCGGGCATGAGAGAAATTTCCATTTAGCGCACTAATCCAACAACAGTGAGCAACACAGCCTGGGGCCCAAGGTGTGAGTTCGTTGAATCAAACGATTCGTCAAGAGAATGGGATCGACTGGCTTCACCACCGCCGCCGAGCGTCACGGCGGGAATACCCAGTTGCATCGGAACGTTGGAATCCGTCGAACCCGCACCGTACGAAACGATCCCGCCCATCGCTGTAACCGATCCGCTCGCGATTTTCACAATAGCCGAGTCATCCGGCGTCTGGCCGGCGGGACGAAGACCGACCAATTCGATTTCCACGGAAACCGCACCGCGATTCTTCCAACGGGCGTTTTCCGCTTTCACGGAATCAGCAACTGCAGCGTTGAATTGATCGCGGACGGCGTCGAGCGCAGCCATCGTTTCAGAGCGCATATCGACTTCGAACCAAGTTTCAAAAGCGATAGAATTGACTGAAGTACCGCCGCTGATTCGGCCGACGTTGAAGGTAGTCTTAGGTGTAGCCGGCACTGTGATATCGCCGATTTTCGCGATCGCGCGGCCAAGCGCGTGAATGGGATTAGCCATGCCGAAGGCACCGTAGCTATGTCCACCAGGGCCTTTGAAAGTGACGCGATAACGGTAGCTGCCGACTCCAGCATTGGTGATGCGATTCTGGCTACCAGGCTCGATCGAAATGAAAGAATCAATTTTCCCTTTCAGCGTTACGTTAAATAATTCCTTAACACCCCGGAGATCGCCAAGGCCCTCTTCACCCACATTTGCCACAAAGGTGATGGTGCCCGTAGTCTTGACGCCACCTTCGTCGAGCGCACGGATCACACTCAGCATGGCCGCAAGGCCACGGCCGTCGTCACCTATGCCAGGAGCGCGCAAAAATTTGCCGTCACGTTTGACCCTCACATCGGTTCCCTCGGGGAACACGGTATCGAGGTGGGCTGCGACAACCACGTTGGGCTTGGCCAAGGCGCCGGGGCGAACGCCAATAACGTTGCCAATTTTATCCACTCTTACGTCTTTTAGACCGAGTTGTTCAAAGAGGCGTTTAACTTCAAGACCTCGCGCCGTTTCGTTAAATGGGGGCGCCGGAATTTCCGTGAGACGAGCTTGTAAGTTGAGCGTTTCAGGCTCGTTGCGCTCCACGGCGGCTAAAGCTGCTTTGACCGTCGGGTCATTCAGTAACGCAGCAGGATCGACAGCGGCTGATAAAATCGAAGTCGTGCTTAGCATAGCTACGACGCAACCAAACAAGGAGTGACGAAGGAGTGATTTCATGGAAGTTTCAGCAAGTAGCACGATTCATTCTCAAACCTGTGTCAGCTCTATTTACCTATCCCCATCCTTTTGCTATGAAAATTCTACCGATCATTTGCTTAGCAGTAATGCCAGTTGCTTGGAGTGTTAATGCCGCCGATACACCAAAATCGGTTACCAGATCCTTGGTAATCGATTGGGATAAACTGGCCGTCAAGCCGACCAAAACCGGTGAGCGGCGCGAACTATTTGATGCTCCCACACTCACGCTCAATAATTTCGAAGGGCATGTGACCACGATACGTCCAGGTGAAGTGCCGCATCCGCCGCACCGCCATCCCGACGAAGAGATGATTCTAATCAAAGAAGGCACCCTAGAAGTCACCATCAATGGCGAGATGCAGCGCGCGAGCGCGGGTTCGATTTTCTTCTACGCTTCCAACGATCTACACGGCATGCGCAACGTCGGTTCAACGCCTGCAACTTACTACGTGTTTCGTTTTATCACAACGAAAACGCCAGCCACCAATGCTAAGCCCTGAGGGTTCAGAAAACTAGAGCCTGCGTGGTTCTGAGACTCGCCTCAAAATTTGACAGCCCTGTAAACGTCGCTGGTGGTTATTCCAACCCTAGGGTCTTGCGCCCATCGGGCGAAATCATCTGTGGAGTCCAAATGGGATCCCATACAATGTGAACCTTGGCCGCGCTTACCGTGGGTAAAGCTGCAATTTTTTGTCGAGCATCTTCGGCTATAACCGGCCCCATCCCGCAACCCTGCGCAGTGAGCGTCATCTTCGCTTCGACGCTGTGCGTACCATCAGGCAGCTCATCAATAGCCAAATCATAGACTAAACCGAGATCCACGATGTTCACGGGAATCTCCGGATCGAAACAGGTTTTTAACGCAGTCCAGATCGCTTGCTCACTCAAAGTATCGGCAACAAGATTAACATTCTCGGCTACTGGCGTGTAGCCCGCTAGGGCGCCGATATTTTCGGCCGCGATTCGAAATAAGCCACGGTCGGTACGTACGGTGACGTTACCGCCGAGCGTCTGTGTGATGTACACGCTGGCTCCAGCACTCAACGTGAGCGCCTCGCCTGAGGGAATAGCGGTAGCCGGGGTGTCGTGAATCAGCGTGGTATCCATGAATTTTAGTTAGCGTAGCGACAGCTCCATCGGCATGCGCGCGTAGATGCCTTGAGGATCATTGAACGACTTGAGGGTTGCGAGATCGTGTTTCAGCCGCGCGGTAATTTGACCAATCACGCCATTTGCTTGAGCTTGGGCATCTGGATTAAAACGCTCCACGAGCTCGCCGATCGTCTCGACTAATTCCTTCTTCTGAGGATATTCGATGAGTCGGTAGTTTTTCCCGAGTCCGGCCTTCGTCACCGCGAACTGGATCGCATCGTCGAGTCCGCCGAGTTCATCCACCAATCCAAGTTTTTTTGCTTCAGCTCCAGACCACACGCGACCTTGAGCGATATCTTGCACGTCTTCTTTTTTAAGTTTTCGCGCCTCCGCTACCTTACCGATGAATTCTCCATAAATCCAGTCGACCATGTTTTGGAAAATAGCGAGTTCGTCGTCGGTCTTGGGCCGCGTGATAGTTATGACGTCGGCATATTTACCCGTCTTCACCACATCAAATGTGAGACCAACGTTGTTCGCGAGTTTCTGCACATCAAATTGCAGTCCAAAAACTCCGATAGATCCAGTTATGGTTGTGGGCTCCGCAAAAATACGATCTCCATCAGCAGCGATCCAATAACCACCCGATGCGGCATAGGTGCCCATCGAAATAATCACAGGTTTGACCTTACGCGCGAGGCGCACTTCGCGAGCGATATTTTCCGAGGCAGATGCGCTGCCACCAGGGCTGTTCACCCGGAGCACGATGGCTTTGACGGCATCATCTTGGCGAAGGCGGCGGATTTCACGTGCAAATTTCACGCCGCCGATTTCGCCACGTTCACCGTTACCATCTACGATGCTACCTTCGGCGTAAATAATCGCGATTTTACCTCGGCCAGTACCGCTCGACTTAGAATCATCCGCTAAAGGTTTTTTAGACGCGGCAACGCTATCTTTGCTGATTTTCGCGTAAGCAGCGATTTCGATTTGCTTGAAGGTGATCTTATCGTCCGAAGAGGGGCCGGTCTTGGTGCGCAGTTCGGAAATGATTTCATCGCGATAGACGATGCGATCCACTAATTTAGCCGCCTTAGCTTTTTCAGGTCGAATGATACCTTCTGAATCGACGACGGATTGTATTTTTTCTCGATTCAGACCGCGAGATTGCGCCATGTCGTCGATCATGGCGCCCCAGAGATCGTTAAGCAATTTGAGCGTTTGCTCCCGATTTTCAGGGCTCATGTCTTTGCGCGTGTAAGGCTCGATGAACGATTTGTACTTACCGACGCGGGTGACTTGCACACCTATGCCAAATTTTTCGAAAGCGCCCGTGTAAAACATCGGCTCACTCGCGAGCCCTGGCATCACAATCATGCCGTAAGGATCCAATGAGATATCGCTGGCGACCGAGGCGAGATAGTAATCCTTGGTCGTAATAGCTTCGAGATAAGCTCGAACGGGTTTACCGCTAGCTTTGAAATCAATGAGTGCATTGCGGACTTCTTTCAATACCGCATAGCCCGAGCCGTACCCGGCGGGCGTGAGAGCCCCCTTGAGTAATATCCCCGCCACGCGATCATCGCTTTTGGCAGCACGGATAGCCTGGGTCAGTGCGCGAAGTTGAAGCGTCGAAGAATGACCGCCAGTGAATTGACTGAAATCGACCTGAGGAGGCGAATCAGTGATATTCGCGGCTAGATCAAAAACGATATATGAGCCACTATCGATTGTTGGGGATTTTTTATCTCCACTCATGGAGATAATAGCACCCAGTAGGCCAATGAACAAAAGGATTGCGCCAGCGGAAAAGACCACCAGCGCCACCAGCGCGCCTAGCATCGAGGTGAAGAAATTTTTCATGCAGTATCGAACGTAACAGCGAAGCTCAGCGCAGCCAGTCGAAACGTCGCTATTTCCGACCTAAACAATGCCCCCCCTTCTCCGTTGACTGAAATTCGTAACTCACCTGTTACAAACTTAGGTACAGCGAGGTTGCATCCTAGCGTGGCGCTCGACAGAACTAATGCATGAGCGAGCAAAAAGAATTACTCACGACCAACCGCAAAGCTCTCACGATCAATCTGGACGAGCCAAAATATGGCACCTTTGCAGAAATCGGTGCCGGCCAAGAAGTAGCACGGGTGTTCTTCCAAGCGGGGGGCGCTTCCGGCACCATCGCCAAAACGATCTCAGCCTACGATATGACGTTTAGCGACGCTATCTACGGCAAAGCCCCACGCTATGTCTCCCGCGAGCGTCTCGGCCTCATGCTCGATCACGAGTATCAACTTCTTAATGAGCGCCTAGCAACCCAGCGCGGCGAACGCACGACCTTCTTCGCCTTCGCCGACACCGTTTCTGCGCGTAATTTCAAAGGTACCAATGAAGCTCACGGCTGGATGGGTATCCGTTTCCAAACCGATCCCGGCGGCCCACCCAGTGAAGTCGTGCTGCACGTGCGCATGTGGGACAAAGAAAACATCCTCCAGCAACAAGCTCTTGGTATAATCGGGGTCAATCTGATCTACGGCGCTTTTTACTATCACACCGACCCGCGCAAGCTAGTCGAATCACTTCTCGATAACCTCTCCGCCGATCGAATCGAAGTCGATATGTTGAAACTAAGCGGCCCCGCGTTTCAGAACGTGGATAACCGCCTAATGTCGCTCATGCTCGTAGAATTCGGCCTCACTAACGCCGTCATGTTCGGGCCTGGCGGGGACGTGCTTCAACCCTCCGAAGTTCTTTACCGTAAACCCATACTCGTCGAACGCGGTTCCTTCCGTCCAGTCACACACGTCAACGTCGACATGCTTAACTGTGCGACCGCCCAATTCGTCCAAGAACCGTCAGTGAAAGGTAAACAAGTAGTCGTGCTCATGGAAATCACCATGCACAACCTACTAGCCGCGGGGGAACTCGACCCCAAAGATTTTCTCGCGCGCGTAGATCTCTTAGGTGACATCGGCTTCAACGTCCTGATCTCAAATTACTCCGAATACTACCGACTCACTTCTTACTTTCGGCGCTACACCAAAGAAATGATCGGCGTCACGATGGGCATCAATAACCTCATCGAAATTTTCAACGAAAAATATTACGAGAATCTAGAGGGTGGCATCTTAGAATCCTTTGGCCGCCTGTTCCGCAATTCGGTTAAACTTTATATTTATCCGATGCGCCAGGATGGCTTCGATGTTTACACCGCCTCAGGCCAATCCGTCCCAATCACCTCAGACCGCACCCCGAGTCACGCCTTCGCATCCAGCGTTCTCATCAACGCCAAAAACGTCCAGATCGCGGATCACCTGCGCAACCTCTACGCCCACTTATTAGAAGCACACTACATCGACTGCATCGTTGGATTTGATCCCTCAATTCTTCATATTTTTTCTCGTGATGTCTTGCGCCGCATCAAAGAAGGCGACGTCTCTTGGGAAAAAATGGTGCCAGAAGCTGTCGTCGCAGCGATCAAACGTCGCGAACTCTTCGGTTGCACAAATACCAAAAGCTGAGCGCCTAGCCCAAGTATCGCGAGACCGCACGAGGTAACGTGCTGAAATCGGCTGAAAGAAGTTCGGCGAGGCTAAACTTTACGCGTGTTTATCGTTCGGTTTTTCTACTAGCTCGACGATATCTAACATGCGATTTCACAAATACCACGCCCTCGGCAACGACTACATTGTTCTTGATCCCCGCGATTTTCCATCGTGGCAGCCAGCACCGACGACCGAGCAGATCCGTGTCGTGTGCCACCGCAACTTCGGGGTCGGCTCCGACGGTATTCTTTGGGGTCCCTTGCCATCACAAAAAAGCCAATTCGGTCTACGTATTTTTAACCCCGATGGCTCTGAAGCCGAAAAATCTGGTAATGGCCTGCGCATTTTCTCGCGCTTCCTCTACGATCAAGGTCTAGCCAAACAACCGAACTTCACAATCGAAGTTCCTGGCGGCCAGGTTGCCGTAGCACTCAAGGATAACGCTCAATTGATCTCCATTGCCATGGGGCACGTCAGTTTTTCGTCAGAAAAAATTCCTGTCGTCGGATCTGCGCGCGAAGTGATCAACGAGAAAATCAAGATTCTAGACCGTGATTTCACGTATTGCGCTGCCACAATCGGCAACCCGCATTGTGTTCTCCCGCTCACAGAAATCTCGGCCGACATGGCCCACAAATACGGCCCACATCTTGAGACCCACGCGAATTTCCCGCGCAAGACTAATGTCCAATTTCTCAAAGTTCTGGATCGTGCCAATATTCAAATTGAAATCTGGGAACGTGGAGCCGGTTATACCCTCGCCTCCGGCAGCAGCAGTAGCGCCAGCGCGGCTGTGGCCCATCGCCTCGGTCTGGTTGATCGCAACATAACGGTTCATATGCCCGGCGGCAAAATCGGCATAGAAATCGGTGACGAGTTTTCCATCATGATGACTGGCACCGTAAACAAAGTCGCTGAAGGTCACATGCACCCAGAACTTTTTGCGATCAAAGTCTAGCCTGCGGCGTCCTCAATAAGTGCGCTGTTACTCCCAGATCTTTGGGGAAGACCCTGGTCGAACCTCTAGTCTAAGCCGAGATAGCACTGTTGTAGATTTAAGTCTATCAGCCCTATTGGCCTCTGCCCCCTCTTCCCTCCCGATCCGCGTAACTTTCGACTCGCGCCCACGCAAATCGCGGCATCTCTTCGCTCATCTCATGCGTAGAACCTCACAGCAATATGCCGCTCCTGCTGTCGACGCATCTCACAGGTTGTATTTCGTGGACCAACCGCGTTCCGGAACTTGAACCTGCACGGGTAAACTCCCGCATGAACATCGAGCCCATCACTGATTTTTCAGACGCACGCCATGAGGCAGACGCTCGTCTGCTTGGCTTGGTGGCTTCGGGTGATAGCGCGGCATTAGGTAAACTCTACGATCGTTTTTCTCGCCCGCTATATGCCACGGCCCTGCGTATTCTTAATGACCCTGGCGACGCTCAAGATATCGTTCACGATACCTTCGTAACAGTCTGGGAAAAAGCTGCTAGCTTTGAAGCCGCTCGAGGCACCGCCTTTTCTTGGGTACTCACCCTAACTCGCAACCGCGCCATTGATCGCTTGCGCTCTCGACGCCGTCGCCACGAATTGCTCGAAGAGTCAGCCCTCTCTGACCTGAGCCTTGACGATAATTCCTCTGGACCTGCAGCCGATCGTGCCGCCTCCACCTCAGATCAAGCCAGCACTATTCGCGCCGCAGTCGCCTCCTTACCAACCGATCAACAACGCGCTCTCAAACTCGCTTTTTTCAGCGGACTAACTCAGGAAGAAATCGCCAAACGTCTAGAAACGCCGCTTGGCACCGTCAAAGCCCGCATCCGTCGGGGCCTGATTAAACTACGCGATCAACTCGCAAACCGTCTATGAACGCCGAACGCCACGAAGATCTCGCCGCGCTCGCCGCCCTCGACTTGCTCACTCCCGCAGAGCAGGCAGAGTTCACTACGGCGCTCGCCCACCACCCTGAGTTAGCTACTCTCTCCGCCTCGCTCCAATCCACGGCAGCCGAACTCGCCCATACCGCTGACGCAACCGAGCCACCCGCTGAACTGAAAATCCGTCTACTGAAGACCATAACCATCCGAGCAAGCTCTGCGCCAGCACCAGTTGCCCAAGCCCCCAACTCTGCGTTATCACCGTTTCCGACGTGGATCGGCTATGCTACGGCGGCTTGTTTCGCCTGCCTTGCCGCTTATTTTGCTCAGGCTTATTTTACCGAAAGCGCCCTTAGCTCCGCCTTACGCGACCAGCAAAGCCTTGTGGATCTTTCATTGCGCAGTGCTAATAACCAACTCGCCGCTGAACGCCTGATTACTCAACGCGAACTTGCCGACATCGCGAAACGCGCCAGCGATTCCGCCGCGCTGGTCGCCACACTGGAATCTCGCCTAGCTGAGACTAAACAACAGCTATTCAGTCAGGGCACGCTCGCCGATTATAAAATCGCAACGCTCGCTTCGCTCCTCGGCAACAGTCCCCAGGCGTTAGCGGTCGCCGTCTGGAATCCCTCGAGCCAAGAAGGCATTCTAACCGTACAAAAACTACCCGCGCTGGCGGCGGATAAAGATTATCAACTCTGGGTCGTCGACCCGCAGTATTCCATCCCAGTCGACGGCGGTGTTTTTAAAGTCGACCCAACTACCGGCGAGGGACGCTTGATTTTCCACCCCAATCGCCCCGTCCAAACTGCGGCGAAATTCGCCGTGAGCCTCGAGCGCAAGGGTGGCGTACCCAAGGCCGAGGGCCCGATGGTGCTTATCGGCCCCTAGTCTTTCGCTCGGTCAAAACAGAGGGTTTAAGACGAACCGTGCGTGACTTGGCTACGGCAATTGAAACTTGCCCCGCTCCCGCCTGCCGCAAACGCTTAGACCCCTATGGTTATTAAACCCAAAGTCCGTGGTTTCGTCTGCGTCACTGCGCACCCCGCCGGTTGTGAAGCACATGTCCAAGAGTGGATCGCCCACGTCAAAGCCCAACCCGCACTCACAAAAGGCCCGAAGAAGGTCCTCGTGATCGGTTCCTCTACCGGTTACGGTCTGGCCTCACGCGTTACTGCGGCCTTCGGTTCAGGCGCCGCGACCCTTGGAGTTTTCTTCGAGCGCCCGTCTGAAGAAGGCCGTCCTGCCACTCCCGGATGGTATAACACCATCGCTTTCACAAAAGCCGCCCACGCCGCAGGCCACTACGCGAAAAATATCAACGGTGACGCGTTCTCTGCCGACATTAAGCGCCAGGCTCTCGAGTTAATCCGCGCCGATCTCGGCCAAGTTGATCTCGTAATTTACTCGCTCGCCTCTCCACGCCGCACCCATCCCACGACCGGCCTCGTCCACAAATCAGTCCTCAAACCTGTCGGCCAATCCTACACCAATAAAACCGTCGATACTGATAAAGGCATCGTTAGCTCGGTCACCATCGAGCCGGCCAACGAAGCTGAGATCGCCGATACCACTGCTGTCATGGGCGGCGAAGACTGGGAAATGTGGATGCAAGCTCTGTCCGAGGCCAAACTTTTAGCTCCCGGCGCGCAGTCCGTCGCCTATTCATACATTGGGCCAGAAGTCACCTGGGCGATTTACAAAAATGGCACCATCGGCCTCGCCAAAAACGACCTCGAACGCGCTGCCCGCAGTATCGATGCGCTCCTAAAACTAAAACACGGCGGCGGACGCGCCTGTATCTCGGTCAACAAAGCGCTCGTCACCCAAGCTAGTTCCGCCATCCCTGTCGTCCCGCTCTACATTTCAATTCTCTACAAGATCATGAAAGCCCATGGAACACACGAGGGCTGCATCGAGCAAATCGCGCGACTCTTCGCCACCCAACTTTATTCGAGCAACGGCCCCTCCTTCGACGAAGCTGGACGTATCCGGATCGACGACTGGGAAATGCGTCCGGAGATCCAATCTGCAGTCAAAGATATCTGGCCTCAGACTACGACCGAAAACCTTGCTACACTCACCGATATAGCCGGCTATCGCAGCGAATTCATGAAGCTCTTCGGCTTTGGTCTTCCCGGAATTAATTACGAAGCCGAGATCGAGCCGCACGTACCAATGCTCTAAAACGGGCCCACAACCCTAAAAACCGCGAGCCTTTGCCCGCGGTTTTTTTCTGCTCATAAACGCACCTGCCTTCATCTCTTTTTATGCGCGCCCTCCTTCAACGCGTCTCCACAGCTCACGTCGACATCTCTGGCGAACGAGTCGGTGCCATCAATCGAGGCCTCCTTATATTTCTCGGTATCGCGCCGCATGACACTGAGGCAGATGCGGTTTGGCTCACCGCTAAAATCAGCACCCTCCGCATCTTCGATGACCCTAATGCTACGATGAACCTCTCCTTACGCGATATCGACGGCGAGCTTCTCATCATCAGCCAATTCACACTTTACGCCCGCACAAGAAAAGGCACCCGCCCCTCTTGGGATGGCGCCGCTCGCCCGGAGACCGCCCTCCCACTTTACGAGACCTTTCTAAGAGTCTCCGCATCTGCCCTTGGTCGCCCCGTTGCCTCCGGTCGCTTTGGCGAGAATATGCAGGTATCTTTAGTGAACGACGGTCCAGTTACTTTGCTACTCGACTCACATCAACGCGATTAACCACATCACTTTTTTAAAATGCGCACGGCGTCGCTTATCTTTATCTTTTTACAATCGCTCGGCATGGTCGCTCTTGCTGCCACTTCCTCCGATCCACTCACCTACTTTCGTGACCTTGCCGAGACCCGCAACTTCTCCCTCGGCCGACCTGTCAGCGCCAAACTCTCCCCCGACGGTAAGTCTGTCATATATCTTCGCGGTGGCCCTAGGGATCCCATTCTTCGGCTCTACGAATACTCTCTTCCAGCTGGCCCCGAACGCGAACTTCTCACCCCAGCCCAACTCCTAGGAACTAGCCCTGAAACGCTCACCACCGAGGAAAAAGCCCGCCGTGAACGAGCCCGCATCAGCACACGCGGCTTCACCAAGTTTGATCTCTCCAAGGACGGCACACGCCTACTTGTAACTCTTTCTGGTCAGCTCTACGTCGTAAATCGAGCCGATCTCAAGGTCACCATCCTCCCTGGAAAAAACTGGATTGATCCACGCTTTTCGCCTGACGGAACTGCCATCGCCGCCGTCTCCGCTGGCGAACTCCACATCATCGAACTCAACGGTGCGACTCTGACCGCCCGCGCCCTCACCAGTGGAGCAAACGCTACCCTTACCCACGGAACAGCCGAATTTGTCGCCCAAGAAGAGATGGCCCGCAGTGAAGGTTTCTGGTGGTCACCAGATTCTCGTTCCATTGCCTACCAACAGACGGATGAGTCCGCCGTCGAGATCCGGCACATCGCAGATCCGCTCCACCCCGAGGCCACCCCGACCAAATTCGCTTACCCCGCCGCGGGCACGACCAATGCAACCGTGCGGCTCGGTGTCATTGCGCGCAACGGGGGATCCACCCGTTGGGTCCAATGGGATTCCAACAAATACCCTTACCTCACGCGCGTCCTCTGGCGCGATGACGAGGCACCGCTCATCTTGTATGTCATGGACCGCGCTCAACAAACGGGGCTCCTCCTACGGGCCGATCCTGCCACCGGCAGCACCGCCGAACTCCTCCGCGAAACCGACCCAGCTTGGGTCAATCTTGACGAACGCGGCGGCTTTCCGCGCTGGCTACCAGGAGCCAAGGAATTTCTTTGGTCCTCCGAGAGCCGAGGCATTTGGCAGATCGAGCTTCGCTCGGCCAGCGGTAGTTTGATTCGATCCATCACTCCAGCCGATTTCATTTATAAAGGTTTCGCCAAATTCGACTCTCTCCGAGGCGACCTGTACCTCTTGGGCAGCAAAGACCCACGCGAAACACAAATCTGGCGCTTCTCTCTCCCTAGCGGTCTCAGCTCTGCTCTCACCTCAGATCAAGGGCAGCACTCCGCCATCTTTTCTGAAAATGCCAGTGCCTTCATACACAGTTACGATCTCTTCAACGGCACCTCGGGCACTGAAGTACTCACTCCCAATGGAGACCTCATCGCTACTCTGCCAAGTCACGCCGAAAAATTGCCCACCATTCCCCGCGTCGAGCTGACACACACCGCCTCCGAACCGTCATTTTTCGCGGCCGTTGTCCGTCCTCGCGATTTCGATCCCAAGAAAAAATATCCTGTCATTCTTTACGCCTACGCCGGCCCACATACGACCGTAGTCACAGCATCCGCGCGCGCTTATCTCAACGATCAATGGATGGCTGACCAAGGCTACATTGTGGCGCGTCTCGACGGCCGAGGAACCCCATTTCGTGGTCGCGATTGGGAACGCGCTATCCGCGGCAACTTAATCGATCTAGCACTCGCCGATCAAATAGCCGGACTACGCGCTTTAGGCACACAATATCCTGAGATGGATCTCACCCGCGTCGGCGTGACCGGCTGGTCTTTCGGAGGCTATTTTGCGGCCATGGCGACCCTTCGCCGACCAGATATTTTTAGCTGCGGTATCGCCGGTGCACCCGTGATTACCTGGGAAAATTACGATACATTTTACACTGAACGCTATCTCGGGCTCCCTCAGACCGCTCCCGAGGCTTATAAAGTAAGTAGCGTCCTAAGCTACGCAGCCAAACTTGAGCGGCCGCTTCTCCTCATTCATGGCCTCACCGATGACAACGTGTACGCCCAACATACCCTTCAGCTTTGCGATGCTTTGTTCATGGCCGGAAAAACGTATGAATTCCTGCCCATGCTCGGCACGCACATGGCGGGTAGCAGCGACCCTATGGTCAAACTCCGTCAGCAACAACGCATGATGGATTTTTTCTCCCGCTACCTTAGCTCCCGATAATTCATCAGGCGCGGCAGTCTGATTTTAAGGGTGTTCCGCGGCAGAAGCCGTAATCAGCGGATCGTGGTTATTTTTCAAATCACTCCAATCAATCTTGGGACCACGAGGATTCAGGCCGTAGATAAATTTTTCTATATTGGTATACCCATCGCCATTCAGGTCGCCCATAGCATCTGCGGCATTTTTTGGATCCAGCCCGTTTTTAATTTCCCAGTCATCAGGCATGCCATCGCCATCAGCGTCAGCGTATGGTTCACCCGAATAAATCGGATAACCACCTACTTCATCGGGATTGGTAATAAATCCCCGCGGGACCAGCTCGGCCATTTCATCGATCCATTTCTGCGCATAACCCACCTGAGCTGCTTTGACTTTTGAGCTTGGTGCTATCGTGGCCGGTGTAACCACACCCGAGCGCACCATCGACACTACTCGCGAGTCCACGGCGTCTCTTTTGGGCAGGGTCGCACCAGCACGATTTAAGACGATAACGTAAGACTCTCCTGCGGAAACTACCTCCAGTGGAGCGTGTGCAAAGGGCTGGTCTACACGGATTGCTGGCAAGACCGCTGCCACCGAGGTTTTTACCGGCGAAGGTTGCACCCCGCCATCCCAGTTATTCTGAGTCACGCGCAAATTTCCTTCAGTCACGTTGCCAGCAACATAGGCCTTACCGAAATTATTAATGACCGTTTTACTACGCTCGGATTCTGGCTTTAAAATGCGATACGCGACCTCCGTATTGGGTGTGCCTGGCCCCGGCTTGAAAGTGTTATTATAAATATTAAAAAAACTACGGTGATCACCACCGTCGATAGTGCGATGTCGGTAGTTGAAGAGCACATTATTAACGAAAGTGAAATCACCGTACATGCCCACGCTGGGATTACGTCCGGTATTACAGGACCAAAGGTTGTGATGAAATGTGCTATTTAACCCACCAATCGTGCTACCAAAAGCATGGTGATAAATGTTGAGGGACTCGGAAAAAATCGAGTACTGGATGGTAACATTGACCGTAGGCAACTTAAGCTCCTTGCCGCCTTCAGGAGGCTGATACATGTGGCGATACATCGACATGTTTTCGTCGAGGCCCCAGGACGCCGAAACATGGTCGATGATTAGGTTACCAACGGGGTTTCCACCAAAAGAATCGTTTCGGTCTGCCGCATCCGTGGCACCACGACGGAATCGCATGTGGCGCACGATGATGTCGTGCGTTTCGAGTTCTACGGTGTTACCCGCGATACAAACACCGTCGCCAGGCGCGGTGTTGCCGGCGATGGTGATGTAGGGAGCCCTCACACGAATTCGGTCTGTGAGTCTAATTATACCCGCAACATTGAAAACGACGATACGCGGACCAGCGGATTCACAGGCTGCACGAAAACTGCCAGGGCCACGATCATTGAGATTAGTCACAACAATTACTCGCCCACCTCGTCCACCAAACGCGTACATGCCACCACCCCAGGCTCCAGGAAATGCCGGAATTTTGGCTTGTGGCAGATCACCAGGAGCTGACGCACCGGGTAGATACGGTTTTCCTTTAACCACCCAATTTTTAATCTCAGGTAATATCTCAGCAAATAATTCGTCAGAAAGACGATCTGCAGCTGCCATGCGTTGATTAGCCACAGCTTGAACTGACGCTGGAATGCGCGGGTAACCTTGCCCGAAACAGCAGGCAGCACTTATCAGACACAAAACGATGCAAGGAAACACGCGAGATGAGTTCATGTTAGCGGCGAAATTATGCATTAGCGCGGAGTGATGAGATTTTTTTCAGCCTGCTTCATATTATACCCCTCGGCCGAGAGATAATTATTAATCTTCCCTTTATATTTTCCAAACCAGTCATGCTTTTCTTTGGCGGTACCCGCATCCATAGCCTGCTCGCGAGCTTCAGTGAGCAAAGCCAATATTTTAGTTTTTTGCTCTGACGTGAGCTGCGGTAACATCTGTTGGTAAACGCGAAACGTAAGTGGAAGCACACCGTAAGTATGCCCATCTTTGACGAGATCAATTTGCTCCAACGTGAGTTCCACTGCTAAACTCCTGAGGTAATCGCGGTGCAAGCTGGCGATTTTGGCCTCATATGACGCTTTGTTCTCGGACAAAGTTGAGGCAACGACAGCCTTATCCGAATGTGCTTTAGTGGCAGCCACACCGGCATCCCGCCAACCCTGCAATTCATGCAGTTCAACGTAGTGCCCAGCTATCAAAGCACGCACACGAGCTAATTGCGCTGGGTCAGTCAATGCGAGCGAAGCACTGATTTTTAAAGCACGTTGTTCCGCCGTCGCCTTGTAGGCATCAGATTGTGATTCAGCAGCGTTAATCGTAGATGCTACGACCAAGAAACAAAGGCAAATACCTAGGAGTTTTTTAGAAAATAAAGACGTCATCGAATACGCAGAGGTAAACTCCATAAGCTGAAATGTTAGCCACCCGACAAAAATACCCAATTGGTAAATTCACGCAATTACACCCGGAATAGTCAGATCACCCGCCAGACCAAATCGTCTGGGTGGGTGATAAACCAAAGAGGACTTAGAAAATACCTTTGATACCGAAGGTGACCTGTACGCCAAATTGGCGCAGGTCGTCCCAGTGAGCGTAAGCGGGATACAGGCCAGTGGGATCAAATCGTTCAGATCGACTGCCATTGTTAAGCACATCACGCCCGCTCACAAAGAAGCCGTAGCGCCGGGAGAATTGCCAATTGAATGTAGCGTCCAATTTAGTGAGTGATGGCGTATAATTGCCCAGAGCATAGACCACGCTATTATAGGTCACGTTGGTTGTGCTATTTAGTTTAAGATCAGTCCAAGTACCTTTGAGCAACAAGCTGACGCGGCCAGTAGCAAACTGAAGTCCAGCAGATGCGGTGCGACTGGCTGCCGGCACTGCCGTCAATCGCGTGGTGTTAGCCTGGCTGCGATGCTTCTCTGAGTACGTAGTGAAAACATTGAATCGCTTGCCCCATGTCCCAAGGAACGGAATGAAACGAAGATCCTGAGCGATGTCGGCTTCGTAACCATATTCTTTGCCCGTTCCGATACCGTTCTCCGAGGTCGTCAGCGTCCAATCTTGATAGTCGACCGGGTTTAACCCCAATGAGGCGAGAATCTCCGCGAATTGAGGATCCGCATTATTGGTAACAATGTTCTCTTGGAAATTTTTAATGCGCTTCGTGAAATAAGATACACCGATTTTACCGCCATTTTTGGTGTAATAATAGATGGCAGTATCCCAGTTATCAGAAATTTTTGGCTTCAAGTTGGGATTGGCGACCGTGATGTTACCAGCGGGCACTGATCCGGCAGCTGTGTTTTCATTAACGACATAAGAACCATTACCGGAGAGCAAACCGCTCGTGCCGTCCTCAAGGCTAATCTGCCCAAATGTCTTCGAATAAGCCAGTTTGAACACCAGGTTTTCAGTAACGTTGAAGGAGGTATTAATACTTTCAGAGGGACGCCCACTACTCTTGGCGCGCACTTCCTGCAGAGGCTTCAATTGCAAACGCTTACCCTCGAGTGTAGTGAGCAAAACAACGTGATCCGGGTAAGACACCTTCGCTGCATTCAGCGCTGAACGCAGCGCGGTTCCCGCCGCAGTTTGCGCGAAAACATCGCTAGTGGCAGAGTCGATTTGCACACCGTTAGGATGAGCTACATCGCGATAAAGCTCGCCGCTCGAGAGCTTGAGAAAATTCCATTTACTGTCGGTCAAGGGCCCTCGTCCGGTACGCCGAGATTCTTCTTTGCGAACACCCGCCACAAAGGTCAACCGACCACGAAACGCATGTCCTTCAATCAAGGCATAGCCCGCGTCTTTAATATCGGTTATTTTCTTATTCTGATTCACATAACTGGTGTAGTTATTGACCTGATCGCTATCGCTGCTGTCGCTAAAAAGCGAAGGATTCGAGGCGTAGATCTGATAAAGGCGATACGTACTCGCCCATTGCTGAGCAGGAAAACCGTAACCAGGTTCATAACCGGTATAAACGGTATCCAGATAATCCGTCGTGCTCAGAGCCGGGCCGACATAGGTCTGACGATAACCGGTCCCAACACCCCATTTTTTCTGCACGCTAATCGAGTGTTGTCCGCCGACTTTGGCCGCTAAATCTAACCGACCATCAAAAAAGGATCCAATATCACGACGGATATCGAGCTTGTAGCTGAACTCGTCATTTAGTGATTCCGCTTTGCCGGAGCGCGCCTGCACGGTCGGCGGGACCCAGTTGCCTAGCTTGGTCCAATCAAAGTTGTTTCCATTGCGATCTAAGACAGTGATTTTACCCGCGACACCATCGGAGATTTTATCAAACGACATTTTACCAACAGTTGAGCTCACATCGACGGTCGAAAAATGACCGTGTTCCAAATCTTTGTAGGAACCACGCGAACTGGATGCACTAGCCAAACCCTTAATATCCCAATGATCTTTGCGGAAAACGGCGCTCAGATAACCCGTGTGTGAGTTGCCGATTTTATCGCGCGAATCGATATTCATATCGAGCGTGCTATTGGGCGTGAAAACAGCGCCATTTTGCGACTGAGCCGCCAAAACATATGGATAACTGACCGTGCTGGTAGCATCCCAACTTTGAGGGCGTTGAATGCGAAACTGCAATCTACGCGCCGCATCTGCGGAGTTGTAGAGCGAGCCGGTATAATTTGCGGCCAACGTTAGGCTGGGAATTGGACGCCAATCTACTTTCATCGCAGCCGAAAGACGGTCTGAGAAACGCGGCGCATCCGTAACTGAGATGCGTGTCATGTAAGGATTAACTAAGCTAGCCACTCCCTGCGCATTGGTGAGAATCACGCTTTGTGCTCCACCTAACGGTCTCAGATCTACACCCGTAACCGAGGCCGTAGCAAACTCGGGACGATAACGGCGACTTTCATTAAATTGATTCGATGAGGCTACCGTAAATGTTACGCCTAAGGTCTTATTTACTGGTAAAGCGTAAGTGAAATCGAAGCCAGGCTGAGTAGCCCATTCTTTTTTATTACGAGGACCGCCGACTTTTTTAAACAACTGAGGGTCGTCCGTATTCATACTGCCATAAACACGCCAATTGAAACTTGGCCGTGAGTACTCAAAAGCCGACTTTGAGATAAGATTAATTGAACCACCCACTGAATTAGCAGGCATATCCGGCGTCGGGACCTTCACTAATTCCACGCGCGAGGCATTGTTAATCGAGAGTTGGTCCAATCCAATAGCCCGACTCAAGCTGGCCGGTGAAGCACTAGATACCGGCACGCCATCGATATATATCGCCGTGTCTTCAGCACCAAAACCACGCACCGATATACCGGTTGCATCTGCATCCGAAGTATAGGTGCCCCCGTAATTGATTTCTACGCCGGGTAAAAATTTAATAAATTCACCAATATTGCCCTCAGGAATATCCCCGAACGCATCCGCTGAAACGACGTTCTTAATGTTAACCGAGGTGCGCTCTTCTTGAATCGCCAATTGCTGAGCATTTTTGAATCGCTCGCTCTCAACCACGAACGGGTTGAGCCGCACGCTGGCACCACCAAAGACCACATCCTGCGTAATAGTTTTTCCAGATTCAACTTTGACGGTTAAAATTTCCGGAGCCTGTCCGGTAAATGTAGCACGCAATTGAGCGGATCCTGCCGGAACATCTTGTAGCGTATATTCACCAAAATCGTTGGTGTAGGCCGACAGTCCGGTCCCTTCAACCGCCACTTTGGCTTTACTGAGGTAAGAACCATTCGCTGCATTCGATACTCGACCCTCAATCGTACCCGTTAGCTTGATTTGCGCGCTCCCAGTTAGGGGTAACGACAAAAAAACCACCCATAGCATTATCGGGAGACTGTTGATTAATTTACGCATATAATTAATAAACAGCTTTTTAAAGCTGAGAAAGGGTGAGTTTAGCAAATTCATAACTGGGGTAAGGGCGTGGACGAAAGGTGTACGCAAAACCTGCATTCAAAACTGTAAAGGCTCTAGCGACTTATGTGTATGACAGTCCGAATTAATCGATCAGCTCAACCCAACACTTTTAGGGACTAAGCTGCCGATCGAAATAATCATGCATTGATTTAATAACTAGAGACGAAAGCGGCACCTTATGCCCCCTGGCATCCTCATCTAAAACAAATTGCTGCTCATTGCCTAATTCACGCAGGCGTTGCCGAAGAACATCCATCTGGTGGCGGGCATCCGCTGACTCGGTAATGTTAATCGTCAAAAATAAAGGGACTACCGGCTTTTTAAGGTAATCTAAAGCCCCTTTACCCATCCAATTATCAGGGTAAGCCGAACGCTCCCCCCAAACTTGCGTGTATCGGGCCAACATAGGGTCCTCCGGCAGCAAACTGAGATAAGTAAATCGTCCCGACATTACCACGGCACCCTGAACGGAGCTGTTCTCTTTCAAATACTCGGGCAGGCCTCGACCTTCAAACCCTAACATTCCATCCGTAGTCACCAGCATCAACGCCATGCCGCTACCTCGGGAAAAACCAACCGGTACAATTCGGCCATTTAAGTTCAATTTCGCGCTTTGGGCCCTAAGCGTTCGTACCGCTGCTTTGATCTTCCACGCACACTCTGGCATGGCATCTAGTCCTTTGTAAGGAGCAGCAACCGGGTGATCCGCCATCGCAACCGCAAGTCCATCAGTCGCTGCACCGTCCAAAATTGTATCACTGCAAATCGAGAGCGAAGCGTTGCCCATCCGATTCTGATTGTCGCAAGAAAATTCAATCAAGGCACCGACTGGTTTTTTAGGCTGCGCGGGTGCGATGATATCCATAGCCAAGATCCGCGCATTGTCTTCATAAAAAACAACATCACGCCACAGGCGACAGCCCGATGGCACAATGAAAACGTGCGCTCCATCAATCGGACGATTACCCATTATTTTTTTTGCCCGTAAATCGTCTCTCAATTTACCTAAATCACGATTTATCCATGGCACCCTCGCCTGAGGATGACTGGCATAGTCCACGACCACGACAAGACTACCTGCAGCCCGTAATTCAGCGATTAGCACTTCATCGCTCTCAGTACCAATACGCGGTGAGGCCAAATTTTTTAAATAAAATACAACTGAAACAGGAGTATCATCTTGTCGTCGATTTGGTTCTAGCAGGCTCAACTCAAGCGAGCTTTCCGTCACCAAACTTGGCCAGATCTCTGCCTGAGCGCTTGCGACCAATCCGCCAACTAAAACCAAAATGGGGACACCCCAAAAACAAAAAAATCTCCTTAAAGCGGGTAGAATTAATGGGGGAGATGATGCTACCATTTGTTATTTTAGCGCAGAGTAATAACGCAGCACCTATCGCACCGGCAACCAAACGCTCATATCCGTGTCGCCACGATTGCCCCATGTAAAATAGGGAACCGCTTTAAGACGAACTGGACGCAGAAGTCTAGGTGCGGCTTCAACATAAAGTGCATCCGCCGCTTTTGTTTGTCGTTCTTGGGAAAAAGCAGAAAAAGACAGGGTCTGAAGATGTGCCGTGCCGAGGTTTTCACGCTTCGCGAGAAAATCCGTAGTCTTGAGCAGAGAAAGCATAACATCGCGTACACGTACTCCCGCGGGTAGATCATTAGCCTCAATGCAATAAACGATAGGACCGCATTTGATCGCGACTTGATTGAGCGCCTCCTCAACCAACGGGTTCGCTTCCCATAATGTGGGGCGAAAATCCATATTGTACTCAATAATATCCCCTGTCCGCCAAGTACGGGTGATCTCGGCGTAAGTGCCCGGGTTTAAATTGGTCACCATTGGCTGACCGTTGACTCGTAAAGTCGCCGCCCCTGACGGCAACCAACCAGGCACACGCAGCTTGAGCGCTACGTTTCGTTCGGGCGCGAATTCGACGATAAATTTCACCGCGCCGCTCCACGGATAATCCGTCTCTTGGCGCAGCGCGATATGCGAGCCATCGAGCCAGGTCGTATCGAGCCTGCTGGCAGCATAAAGATGAACCCAGAGAGTATCAGCAGATAGCGAATAAACGTAATTATGCGCTTCAGCTATAGTCCTTACGACGTTGGGCGGACAACAAAAACTAGATTTGATGTTAGGTGTCCGAGTGCGTGACCAACGCAACGGCCAATCGAAGTCACGATCTTTGCGCAATGGGTTGACGTAAAAATAGTCTTTCCCCTCGAGACTGATGCCAGCGAGAACGCCATTGTAGAGCGATTGCTCAAACAAATCTGCATAGCGTGCGTCTGCAGTGACACTCAGCATACGCCACATCCACATCGCGTACCCTATGGTGGCGCAGGTTTCATTATAGGCCGTGAGATTTGGGAGTTGGTAGTCGCGACCGTAAGCTTGGTGAACAGATTTAATGTCGAGGTGTTTCGCGGAGCCGTCTGGGGATGCGCCATCATAGAGTGCACCCGTCATTCCTGTTATATATAATTTATGCGCAGAGACGTCGTTCGATATTTTTTCAACTACGTCTAATAGCGAACGATCACTATCTTCGGCGTAGAGGTCAGCGGCGCCCGCATAGAGATAATTGGCTCGAACGGCGTGCCCAACAGCTTTTGTCATCGCGCGAAAGGGCACCCGATCTTGATTTTGATCAGTACCGTAATCATCCGTAACAAGGCCTCGAATTTCAATGAGTTGTTGCGCAAGTTTCAGATATCTCGGTTCACGCGTGACTCGGTAAATTTCAATCACACCCATGTAATGCGAGGGGCAAATGGCATTTCGAGCCAGTTCGGCTGGAGCCGTGGCGCAGAGTCGATCGAGGTAATCGGCTGCTTTAATCGCACAGGCTAAAAGCGTAGACTTTCCAGTAGCGCGAAAGTGAACACACGCCGTCGACATCAAGTGCCCCATATTGTAAGTTTCAAAATGCTCACGATCCTCAAATTCCTTTGCGCTGATTGAACCCTTGGCTGCTTGGCGCTGAAGAATTATTTTAGGTGTATGCAGATAGCCATCGGCTCGCTGTGCTTGGGCAATGACGGCGATAATTTGATCAAGTTGAGCGTCGATTTTTGCGTCACGCGTCACGGCGTACAATTGCGCGAGTGCTTCAACCCATTTAAGGAAATCACCGTCGTTAAAGGCCGGCCCATGGGGCTTTCCGTCGCGACCCTGGCTAAGGCCTGCGGCCATAAGAAAATTTGCCCATGCATGACTTTCCTTTTGATCGCTGAAGATGGTCCAAAGATGCGGAATCATAGTTTCACGACACACCTCAAAACGCTCGCCCCATAAACCACCGACCCATTTCACATCGCCAAGATCAGGCATATACATTTTTGCCGAGGGCGAGTGAGACGTGTCCACCAGTGCACTTTGTCCAGCTCTCACGTTTACCCATACCCCGCACAGGATCAAAAAGCTTAAGCACAAACGTAAATCTAGTAATCGAATCATCTTAAGCAGGGGGTTTATGAGATGCTTCTCGATTTGTCGGCCACAAAGAAGACACAACATGTTACGCTGAGGTATAAGGTGCCAAACAAGTCGCTGAAATCAAAATCCGCATGGCGTTGCCAAAATATTGGAACGGTAGCATTAAATTTAGGGGGCTAATTAGAACTCCCCCCGTCGATATCGGCACTAGCGCCGAATCAAACTCCGACCTGTTCGACAATTTCTAGACCGTAACCATCGAGTCCAACCACCTTACGCTGGCTACCCGAGAGCAAACGAATTTTGGACAGCCCAAGCGCTCTTAAAATCTGGGCGCCCGTGCCATAATCACGAAGCCCCATTGCCGAAGGCTGAGCGCCGGCCTTGGCCTGGAGGAGTTGCACCATGATTTCACCCCTATTGGCTGGCTCCATGTATAAGACCACGCCACAACCCGCTTGCGCAATCGCACGCATCGAAGCCATTAGCGCCGCATGACCTCGCATTCCCTTGGCTTGAAATAAATCACTTAATAAATTTTCGCTGTGCACGCGCACCAGCGTTGGCTCATTCGTGAGAGTTCCCATTACCAAGGCGAGGTGATGACGTCCATCTAGTCGGCTACGAAAAACCTGCGCCGTAAATTCTCCAAATTCAGTTGGGAACAGTTGCGTGCATACCGGCTCGATCAATTGTTCGCGTTGGGCGCGGTACTCAATGAGTTGCTTGATCGACACCATCCGTAGATCAAATTTGCGCTTAAATTCGGTGAGTTGGGGCAAACGCTGCACAGTGCCGTCATCGTTTACGAGCTCGCACAATACACCGCTAGGGTGAAGTCCTGCTAGCACAGCTAAATCCACGGCTGCCTCCGTGTGACCAGCGCGTTCCAACACCCCACCCGGCCGCGAGCGCAATGGAAACACATGTCCCGGCTGAACCAACTGATCCGCGGTAGAGTTAGGATCCGCCAGCAGCCGGATTGTACGCGTACGATCTGACGCACTAATGCCCGTCGAGATACCTTCCGAAGCATCGACACTGACAGTGAAATCCGTGCGTTGCACTTCACGATTACGCGCCACCATGGGCCCAAGACCGAGTCGGCGCAGATTCGCCTCGAGCGTAGGTACACATACAATTCCACTTCCATACCGAATCATCATGTTGACGGTTTCTGGCGTCGCCAATGATGCCGCCATGATGAGATCGCCCTCATTTTCACGATCTTCATCGTCGGTTACAATCACGAGCCGCCCTGCGGCGATATCGCGGATGGCGTCCTCAATGCGATCAAAAGGATCTGTTACTGAATCTGACATAGCTTCAAACCGCCAAAGCCCGACGTCGCTGTCAACCCACCGCCCTAAAACGTTGTCCAACTGAACTATTTAAACCGAAAGTGGATTCACTTCAACCAAACTGCAGCGTGTATTTTTTCCTAGCTATAACCGAGAGGGATCCAGCACCACGTGTTTGATCATTTTGCGATCCCAGGTGTAAGTGACATGGACCAATCCATCCTGACTTTGAATCACAGCTGGATACGAGTAGCCGGCCGAACACGGCTCATGCTCGAGAGTGAGGATGCGCTTCCAGCTGACCCCATCCACAGAGAGTGCTAAATCCAAAGGGTAACGATTTCCCTTAGCTTCGTCGGCTCGATGAGCGCTGTGATTATAAACCAAAAGATGACGACCATCCGCCAGCGTTACTGCATCTGTCCCAGAGTTAGGGTTGGGCAAATCAGTAGCCGTGAGAGCACTCCAAGTCAGACCTTGATCTTTCGACCAGGTTTGCGCGACTAGGCCCTGCTTGGTGCGGCACACAGCCTGCAAGGTACCATTGGAGTGAAGAAGGATGCTGGGTTGAATCGCATCTAGATTCGGGCCCTTGCGTAAATCCGCGGTTCGCTTCCAGCTCATCCCTGAATCATGCGAAAGTTCGAAATGAACAAGCCAGCCCTCTTTTGTTCCTTCGGTGCTGGTGGGTGAGATCCAAGTCCCGTCAGCAAGTTCCAGTGGTTTATTTTTAATCGGTCCAAGAATTCCTTCGGGCAGACGGCGTGGCGCGCTCCACGTTTTTCCGGAGTCAGTCGACGTCATCACCATACCCCACCAGGTGCTGGGTGAGGGACCGATTTTATAAAACAAAAATAGCGGTCCTGACTTGGGTTGAAATAACACGGGATTCCAAGTCGGCAAACGCGGTCCGGTCGGTTGTATGCCATTAGCCACTTCGTTCGCTGGAAGCCAATGACCGTTTTCCCGTCGAGTAACCCAGATACCCACATCAGGGTTGCGCTCTGCTGTACCACCAAACCAAGCGGCGACCAATTGCCCCGGTGAAGTCTCGACTATCGTCGAGGCGTGACACGAAGGATAAGGGGCTAGCTCGTTTAGAAACTCTGTCGAAAGTAGGGCCAATGCAGCATCCCCACCGCGCAACAGATTTTGGGTGAGGCACAGGAAAATGAGAAAAAAGGATTTCATAAATCGATTATCATTTTGATGAAACGAAAAATTGAAACATTCACAAATTGGGATTCAGGGCGGAAAATTTAATGGGGGTAATCGGAAATTATCTTGGTTGAAAATCACTGGCTTCAGGAAGACCAGTAATCACCGCTTTACTGGGAAACTTTTCCCGATAATCACGAGCCATGCTGGCGATCGACGCGGCAGTAGGTTTACCTCCTTTCCAAAGTCGCTCATGTTGGCGCGGCGCGAGGCTAAGACCGCCGCGCGGCGAAAATTCATCCCCGCGCTCCGTGCGCCACCAGTACGTCAGATCTATAACATCAATAGTTGATGCTCGAGCCGGATCAGCCAAAATTGCTTCTTGGACATCTTTAGGTGCGCTAAGCGCAATTAACGGATGTAGCCCCGTCTCTCGCTCCCATTCCGCGACTACATCGACCCAAAATTGCATGAAAGATAACGGTCCACTATTCTCCGCACCGAGCGTGTGGATGACATTGGGCTCATCCGATAGATTCGAGAGACATTGACGGATATAGGAGCGATGCAACTCCCGGCGAACCGGGTGTGTGACGTCGTAAAAAGCATCAGCCATTTTTATCGTATCACCCGTCACCGGAGGCGGCTCGACGAAGTCAGTGTCATTAATGTTATTCACAGGCCTCCATGGCGAGTCCATCCAATGCGCGGCCGACTCGATGAGATTGTGCTGGAAATACATTTCGTTAACCAAGACTAGTCCGCGAGCGTGAGCCTCGGCGGCGAACTCACGTAGTCGCCCAAAATACCATAAATTATATTTTCTTAAATCGTAACGACTAAGTCCATCCCAAGCCGTACCTTGTCCGCTGCGAGCAAAAGGTTGCTCATAAAACGGTGGATAAACTTCGCCATCTGGCCGACGAATTAATTGATGATCAATGCGTCGGCGATCATACCAGAGTCCATAATGGTGGCGCAATGCCACTTGGCCGTTGCGTTCCATTGCCTTTGCTACAGCTGCAATTTCATCGGTGAATCCGATACCTGTTAGCCCCGGTGCAAATCGCGTGATCGCAACACCAAAATCTCCAGCGCGGGCCGGTTCGAGTCTACCAAGCCACCACGCGGTCTCCAATTGTTTTCCCTGCAACGGCGAACCGCCGACCGTGAGCCAACCGTTAACTAAACTTAGGGTGCGTCTGGGCCCTGGTGCCTTCGTAAATTTAGATTGGGATAACTTGGGCTGCACCGAATCTATCCTTGGAGCCGTTTGATCTAATAAATAAAGCCGCGGCGCCAAAGCCGAGAGTGCGCCTTGGCCGCGACGCTGTTGGAGTTGCGCACGGTAAAGACTCATGGGCTTGGCGAATTCATTTACTTGGCTCCAGGCTCCGTCACCGAGAAATTGTCCCCAGACGCCCACAGCCCAATTGTGTGCGCCTGGGGGCTGACGCACGACGACAACAGATGCCGAGCAATTCCATAAAAGCGAATTGGCAGTAGCCCAACCTACACCTTGATTCCAAGTTTCGAGATTATCTAGCCGCAACGATCCCCCGTCGATCTGCGCTCCATCGTACAACACCCCAGAGGACCAACTCCCCAATGCGCCACTAAAACCACGAGTTTCACGAGCAGTGCAGTCCAAAAAAACATTCGGCCCAGCGGAGAGATACCCGACGGTAAAATCGTTTCCACCATGCTCTGCCGTACAGCGCAAAAAAAGCGTCTGCTGACCGCTGGTATGAAAAGCCATGCGTCGATATCCGCCGCGCTCTGCGACAGGTGTGACGGATGCGCAATCTTGTACAGTGGCTCGCGCGACTTTAGCGCCAACTTGCACCGTGCTACTAGCAAAATGAACAGCAGTGACATCGGCCACCCAAACATCCTTCGCGTAATTAAGACTTATTGCATTCCACGCATGGTCTTCGTCGGCTAAATTAGCCCCGTCATAAGCAGACTCGAATCGGATATTTTCGATTCCTGCATTTTCAACGTAACCGCTTTGAGTGTAAGGCTGCACGGTGGCCCCACCGTATCGGCTTTCTAGCGCAAGCGTTAGCGGTGAGTCTAAAGTTATTTTTGGGCCGTCCACTGCTACCACCACTCGATCCCAACTTACATTAAACGCTCCTGGCTTCCAAGTGTAAGGCTGACGTCCCGGCGCTACATCCATGCCCATAGATTGGATCCACTGCGTTGGGCTAGGACGTTCGATCGTGATACTCATACCAGGCGATAACCCGTGGTTTGATTCCCCTATACTTATCGTTGTAGCACCCACAGGCACGTAAGTATTGGCCAACGTTAATTTCACACCGACGTTTTTTCGTGAATCACTACCACCGAGCTCGATCAAAGCTCGGCGGCCCGTTCCAGCTGCAAACAACACTGTGCCCGTTGGCCCTGCACCTGCACCGCGCAAGACCACACCACTCGAGCGAATTTTTAATTGTCCGGCAATTGAATATCGGCCCGCGGCGATTTGCACGGCCCCACGAAACCCACGCGAATCCGCCGGCAAGCCGGAGACATAATCGATGGCCGCCTGCACCAATTTTTCCGCATCCCCTGAAACCGGCTCTATTAAAACACGCACCGGCAACTGAGGCAAAGCAACCCCTCCTCCGGCATACCCAGCGCCGGAGAAATCCGGGACGCAATCGCCTTGCTCACTCAAAGTATAAACGAGATTTCCGTCAGCACCCACATTTACTGGCGAAGGCACTTGTTTTGCCCAAAGGGTCCCTAAGCCCAAAACAAAACTAAGCAGACTGCGGCGTATGAAAATCATGGCAATTGTCCTTTAATGAGGCCGAGTCGGTCGGCGCGGGCGATCAATTTCCCGTCAGCAAAAACCTGTAACCCCGCGCCTCGAGCAAAATGTTGCCCGTCTGCGTCCCAGAGGATCGTCAATTCGCGTCCATGATACCGTACTCGATCCAGCTTAAACCAGCTCCACTGCCCCTCAGGTAGCAACGGATTGATTTCTACGCAATTGTCAGAACGCGGCCGTAATCCGACCAAGCCTGTGATCACTAAGTCAGCAAACGTTGAGTGATTGTAATAACGACTTCTCTCATCACGGCCCTTGAGCCAAACTCCAGTCGATTCATCATAATATTCACCGATATACGGTAAACCATCATAGCGCTGAGCCCGCACGTAGGTTAGAAACGCTTCAAAATAATCATGCCGCGCGATCACATTTGTCGGGTAGTCGCGCAAGACATTCCCTAAAGCCACGAGCGTTTGCGTCGTCGCAAAGGGCCAAACAGGACCATCCCACTCACATTTACCCGTGCCATGGGTACGGAAACCCGCATGACGCCGCTCGGCCGTGGTGATCCCCATCTCTCCGCGAAAACCTTGCGGGTCGCTCAACTGAGCCCAGGCGACCTCAAACCCTTCCTGCGATTGAGGCAGCCCAAAATACCAAGGAATAAAGCCGATCGCCTCGCGGGCATCACTTAATGAGCCATCTTCGAAGCGGACCTTAAAAAACTGCTCCTTCGCATCCCATAAAGTGGCCAACGCGAGTCTTTGTAAACGCGACGCCTTTTCCCTAAAATCAATTGCTAGATCGTCTCTACCCGCCCAACGCGCAATGGCCGCAATCGCCTGAGCGTTACCAAACATGTAACTGTTAATTGTAGGGCGGATATTTTTCTTGGTACGCGATCCACTAATAGATTCTTCCATCGCGTCCCAAACATCGTATTGCCAAAAAAGTCCGTCAGGGCGCTGTTTTTCTTGCGTCCAATTTTGGTAATCGCGGACTAAATCATCCAAAACTAATACGGCAAAACGCTCATCTCCTGTGACGCAAGCACGCGTATAAATGGCGTGAGCCAGCCACTGACTATACTTATGCAGATGAGACTGAACCTGGCCCCCAGCCCCACCTCGTAGCCAGTAAAGAACTGTGTCATCCAGATATTTTGAATCTCTCAACCAACGACCTTCCGCTAGATGGTGACCCAGGGCACTACTCACCGGTTTAGGCTTCGTAATGAATTCCGTGAATACATAACGATCTCCAGTGTCTGGACCGCGACGCAAATGCTTCCGAAAAGCCCACCATCTAAAATAGTAAATCTCCACCACCTCAGGATCGGGACAATCGAACAACGGAATCGCGGCCTTTAACCAAGCCGCCGAATCGGCATTGGATACCAAATTGATTACAGGCTCATTTTCCATCGCGTTAAATCGCGACACGGCTTGATCCAAGGGGGCGAAATTCAAAATCGATTCACTCCCCACAGCCTCAGAGCCCTCAGCCGAGATCATCAAAAAAAACAAACAGCAAAACCCCAGAGACCAACCGTCGTTTTTCAATCGAGCCATAGATGGGATGATAATTTAAAAGGAAGAACCCGGAGGCTATGTCACCAATACAAGATTCAGAGCCTGATCCACGGCGAGAAATAATTCTACTCGATTCAACTCCGCCAGCGGTTGAATCATACTAAATCGCACGATCCGGTCTCAAAACAGAGCTCTTTGCTTACTCGATCTTAGACTACTCTAACTCAATCCAACTCGCCCTCAATGCGCCTAACCTTTTATTTAATTTTCCTAACAATAGGCCTAGATCTATGCTTCGCAGTGCCACCGACCGACACCACTCCTAGGCTTTTACGTTACGTCGGCGCCACCGTCGCATCCAGCGACGCCGATGGTGCGCTCCGTCCAGCCATCGGAGTGCATAATTTTCAAGTCGTACGCGCCAACCGAACCGCATCCGAACATCGCGACCATCTGTCCCACACCTACCTTCACCAACCGATGCTCGCATGGGCCCACGGTAAATTTTACCTCGAGTACCTCAGCGCTGCCCGTAACGAGCACGATGCTCCAACGCATACGTCCCTAACTACCTCGCTCGACGGTCGCAATTGGGAGGCTCCGCGCACAATTTTTCCATCATTCGTCCTGCCTGACGGTTCATCGACCATTGCTCACCAACGGATGGGATTTTACATAGCTCCGAACGGTCGATTACTCGCTCTAGCTTTTTACGGCAAATCCCCTACGCCCAATGACGGCACTGGCATAGGCCGTGCCGTACGCGAAATCTACCCAGACGACACCTTCGGCCCCATTTATTTCATCCGACTTAACACCAAAAATTCCTATCCCCACTTCACTCCGCCATACACTCTTTACGTAAGCTCAACAGATAGAGGGTTCGTCAGCGCCTGCGATGCTCTGCTCGCTAATAAACTCATGACCGCCCAATGGTGGGAGGAGGATCAACTTGACGAAACGGGTTTCTATACTGTGCGAGGTAAGGCTCTATCATACGTGACTCGGCCCGACGGCTCCACCCTCGGCATTTGGAAAAATGCTCTTGTCGCCACCACTAATGACGCCGGACGCACCTGGACCGAAAAGCAATTCGCGGCAGAGCTTCCCAACAACGCATCGAAATATTGGCTGCAACGCACTCACGATTCGAGCTACGCGCTTTTTTTGAATCCGACTAATCGCCTCCGCTATCCACTCGCCGTCATGACGAGTCCCGATGCGACTGAGTTTGACGAGTTACTCGCCGTGCACGGTGAACTCCCTGACCAACGCTTTCCTGGCGGATTCAAAAACCCTGGCCCGCAATATGTCCGTGGCATCGTCGAAGGAAATGGTGTGCCCCCAGATGCTGCTCGTGCCACCTGGGTGACATACAGCGTCAACAAAGAGGATATTTGGATAAGTCGAATACCTGTTCCCATTCGAAGCCACAATCCGTCCCAAGTGCACGACACGTTTGATGATATCCCTACCGTCGCACTACCCAACGATTGGAATATTTACAGCCCATGCTGGGCCCCCATACGAATCGTCGCAATCGGCACACCCGGCAACCATGCCCTAGAACTCCGCGATGAAGACCCCTACGATTACGCGCGTGCTGTGCGCGTATTTCCTGAGACACACGGTTTGAAATTTTCTGTCAACATACTCGCCCGTCAAAGTCAGGCCCGACTCGAGGTAGATTTACTCGACGCAAAAGGCGCTCGCCCCGTCCAGCTTGCCTTTGCCGAAGATGGTCATCTCTGGGCACGGCATGAAGGCGTATGGCAAGATGCGGGTTCTTACCCTATCGACCAATGGTTGAACCTCAGTCTCGAAATAAAACCTAGCGCCACGGCCGACAGCGCAGAACTCCGTATCAACGGCAAAACCGTCCTTTCACGCGCCCTGGTTTTCAACGAACCCGTACGCACTGTTGAACGCGTATCATTCCGCACCGGCGCGTATCGCAATCGCGGTTTCGCCGGCAAAGAACTCGTCGGCGCTGACCAAAAAATCTCCCCCGCGATTTTCTTGATCGACGAGCTTATTGCGACCCCCGTGCCCTAATTTCGTCCAACTTAGCTTGAGACTCCCCGCGCCACGGGTCTTGCCGGATCCGAAACCCATTCGCTCCAAGAGCCAGCGTAAAGCTTGGAACCCTTGAGTCCCGCGTATTCCATCGCGAAAATATTGGCGCAAGCTGTAATGCCCGAACCGCAGGAGTGTCCGACATCCTCAACTGCGCGCGCACCGATTAGATCGACAAACTCCCGATGCAACTCCGCGACGGGGCGGAGCGTAAGATCGGCATTCAGATTAGTCTTAAAGAAGCGATTCACTGCCCCAGGAATATGTCCGGCCACGGGATCCATGGGCTCGACTTCACCACGGAAACGCTCACCCGCACGGGCATCGATCAGTAAACTATCTACCTGATTGATTCGACGCAGCACCTCGCCCGCACCCCAAAGCTGGCTCGTATCCACCGTAGGCGAGCGCGTCGCAACATTGGGCCGCTTCACTGGTATCTCCATGGTAACGGGACGGCCTTCATTTATCCACTTTTGCCAACCACCATCGAGTAACGCCACCTGTTTAAATCCGATCCAGCGAGCCAACCACCACAAGCGAGCTGCGTATAGCCCCCCAGCGTCATCATATGCGATAATCCGGCTGCTTTCATTTACGCCATGAAGCGTGAAAAAAGCCGCCAGCTTATCCGGCGCGGGCAAAGGGTGCCGACCATTGCGACCGTTTTTTGCTCCAGAGAGAGCTGTTTCAACGGAGGCGAAATGCGCCCCGACAATGTGACTTTCAGCGTAGAGTTTTGCTCCTTTGCCATGATCAACGAGATCGTGCCGGCAATCTAAAATAACCCAGGTCGGATCGTTGAGGTGAGACGTGAGTAGAGCGGTTGAAACGAGCATGATGCGCGCAGCTTTAAGGCAGATTTATTCCGCGTGAAACCAAATCACATAGGTTTCATACAGCAAAACAGCAGGCTAGATTATTTAAATATGAACCCAATGGCGTCCAATTCGTTCATATTGAAAGGCGCACTCGCAAGCACTTCCTGCAATTTTTCCCAAGCTAAAGACATCGTCGGCAATTCACATATCGCCAGTCCATCGTCATTATCATGCAGGTGAATAAGCCAAGGGCTATTACTATCAGCATGATGCTGGAACACGGATCCATAAAGATAATTTCCAGGCAAGCCTGGATGAGGCCCAGTTCCCGGAACCAAGAATAGACTATGAATCGGATCGTGCGCGAGGACGACTTGATCGCCTATGTGCTTAGCGCGATGCTGCGGTGATTTGCCCGCGACAACCGTGCGACGCTCGGCAGCCCGGTCGCGCAGTTGTGCAGGCAAAGAAGCAACGTAACGCTCGAAGATACTGAAATTACTTTCCAGATCAGCCGGCTCGACGCGACCGGCAATCACTTCGTCGAGATTTTGCGCACGAAACACCGGCGCTGTCGCCAGTGATCGCGTGGTGACGTATCCACCTTTGTGATTAGCACTAGCGTAAACTTGATGAGTCGCGAGCAACCGTTTGAGCGCATCCATATAAGACGGCGTAGCGGGCACGACACCGGTCGGACTGTGCTCGATTAAATCAAGTACAGTGTGATCAAAATGAGCATGGGGATCTTGGGGCATGGCCCAAACTTATCGCCAACGCCGCGTAACACCAACCTTCTTCTTAGCTAATCCTCGACGTGATGCCGATGCCGAAACGGCGTTTGTCCCTGTGTGCGGTTTTTCCAACCAGGTTTGCTGGCCAGTGCACTCGGTTTTTTTCTCGCCGGCACACTGGCCGCTTTCTCCCCTTTCAGTTTAAGATAACTCTCAAAACGTTGTAACAATAAATTACCCTCCGCGATGCTCACGCGCACTGCGCAGCCCGGCTCATTACCGTGGCTACAATTGCTAAACTTACACCGCGTAGCTAATACCGCGATATCGGCAAATGCGTCCTCCACACCGTCCTCAACGCCCCAAAGCTGCAATTCCCTCATCCCGGGAGTGTCGATCACCAGTGCACCGGTCGGCGTCTGCACAAGCTCACGCCGCGTCGTAGTGTGCCTACCTTTACTGTCTTTCTCGCGGACTTCTCCAGTTGGCAATGCCTCAGGATCACGCACCAATAAATTAATGAGGCTCGATTTCCCCACGCCTGAGGAGCCTATAAATGCCAATGTCCGGCCTGGCTGAGCGTAGATCGATGTCAGGGCCTTTAAGCCCTTACGCGTCTCCGAACTCGTGATGATCACCGGAACACCCGGCACCAGAGCTTCAATCTCTCGGCGCACAGTTTCGGCATCCGTACACACGTCAGATTTATTTAAAACAATGACCGCCTCCGCTCCACTTTCCTTCGCCGCCACCAAAAAACGCTGAATGCGCTTCGGATTGAAATTTTGATCCAGCCCGCTCACCAGGAACACCGTATCGATATTGGCCGCCACGATTTGTTCGATTTCTTCTGAACCCGAGGCACGCCTCGAAAACTTCGTGCGCCGGGGCAAAACCGCATGTATGTCCGCGCGAGCCTCGCCCGGACGGCGACGTACCGCAACCCAATCGCCAACCGCAGGAAATTGTTCGGCTTTCTTCGCCACGTGGAAAAAACCGCCTCCACATTCTCCTAGTACTTCACCGTCCGCGGTGTGCACCGCGTAAAAATTCCGGCGCAACTCGCATACGACACGCGCAGGCTCCAATCCCGCCACCCCGTACGGGGTAAACGCGAGGGCTAGGGCATCGTGCCAGCCGAGTTCTACAAGAGTCATACCTATCATCTTAGCAGAACGACCACGCCCGACGCCAGCGCGCAGCGAAAAATTTCTAAATTAGCCACCTAGACTCAGGTTGCGGCTTGAGCTTGCGAGCGGACCTTTGTCCCCTCTGCCGTGCCTAACGCCACCCGCGAAGTCCGTCCCAGTCAAAAACATGGCTACGTGATCAACGAACACGCCGAACTCGAACCCATCCCCGCGGGTTGGACTCTACTGTTACCCGGCGACTCGGCCCTTAGCCGGCGCATCAAAGCAGATGGCCCTACATGGACAATGTCTGAGATGAAAGGTCGCAAACGCTTCTCCCTCGGAATATGGGCCCCGGAACATCGTATCGAAGCACTTCGAACGGCACTTCTAGTCGAACGCGCCGATCCTGCCCATCAACGCAAACTAGACTCAGCTCGTGCCCGCCGCACCATCGAACAAACAAACTACGTCGAAGATTTTCGCACCGCTGTATTAACATTTCTTGCCTTCCATTCTGTGCATGCTGGCGACGCCCAAAGCCTATCTGATCTTATAACCGCTCATGCCACCCCCGTAGGCAGCGGCACGGTCGCCCGCACCGAACGTATTCCACTCAAAGAGCGTGCCGAAGCCGCCACCATCGCGTGGCTCCGTCATCAGACTACTGGATACGATGAAATGCGCATCCCCCTCATCAAGGGACGTCGCCGCGAAATCCGACACCTTCTCGCCCAACGTTCACACCAACTTTTACGACTTTACCGAGAAGGTCTTCACGTCGATTTCAAGACTTGTCCCTTACAAGCCGCACTAAACCCCGGTCGGCCCGCACCCACCGCAACCTCGTCTTCCTCGCAGGCTTTGTTTTTTTAATACCCGCTTTCGTTATGCAAAATACCCCATCAAATAATTCCACTCGCCGTCATTTTATTTGCGCTACCACCGCCGCCCTTGCCACTGCGGTTTTGCCGCAATCGCTACGCGCAGTCGAAGCCACGCCAAAGCGACAGGCGCCACGCAATGCCTTCAGCTACCGTTTCAACATCGGAGACATCGAGGCCTATTCCATCAGCGACGGTAGCATGCTCCTGCGCGAAGGCCTCGATCTGATGTGGCCAGAAGCAGCCCGACCCGAAATGCGAGAAGATCTCATTATTAGGGGTGAAAGAACCGATGCGCTTCCACTCTACGTCAATATCCTGCTCCTTAAAATTGACCGCGAATTGGTGATCTTCGACGGCGGTTTTGGACATGGGAAAAACCCTGAACGAGGCTGGGTGTCGACGGCGCTCGCCGAACTTGGATTGGCGCCAGAGCAGATCACTCACGCCTTTCTCAGCCACGCGCACGGCGATCACATCGGCGGCTTTGTCACCGGCAACCGCGCCGTCTTTCCTAATGCCGCGGTCTATTGTTTACGCGAAGAAGTTGATTTTTGGCGCTCTCCTACGCCCGATTTCTCCCGATCCAAACGCGCCAAAGGTCCACTCCCCGGCATGATCAAAGATGCCCGAGAAAAATTCGACGTTCTCCAGCCCAACCTGCAATTTCTCCGTGATGGGGACTCCGTGCTTGGCGGGGCAATCACGCTGCTGGGGGCCCCCGGACACACATCTGGCCACGCGATTTTTCGTATTAAATCAGGCCGTGACTCGCTCCTGCATTTCATGGATGTCGCGCATCACCATACCTTGATGTTCAGCAATCCGACGTGGGGCATCGCCTACGATCACGAACCCGTACAAGCGATTCATACTCGCCAAAAACTATTTACCGAACTCGCCCACTCCCACGAACGCGCCTACGGTTTCCACCTCCCTTGGCCCGGCATCGGCCGCATCGCTCAAACCGGACGAGGCTTTAGCTGGCAAAGCGAGCGCTGGAGTTGGGGCCTGTAACTTCTGCGTCGCCAAACGTATCTCCAGCCGACGTCGTTACGCGCAGCGCGCTTGCCCGCGCTTTCATCATGACGCCATTCACAATTTTACTCACCCATCCCGGTAGCGCCCATAAAGACGAGTTCCTCGCCTGCTGTGTTCTGCTCGCTTTGCACCCCGTGCCCATCGTCCGGCGTGAACCCACCGCCAGCGATTTAAACGATCCGCAGGTTGCTGTCGTAGATGTCGGCCACCAGCACGATCCCGCGCGGAATAACTTCGACCACCACCAACTCCCCAAAGATCACACGCCTACCTGCTCGCTTTCGCTCGTTTTACAACACCTCGGAATCTACAACGACGCCCGCCAATTTTGTGAATGGCTCGAGCCTGCCGAGTGGTTCGATTGCCGCGGCCCGATCAGCACAGCCAAATTTCTCGGCATAGAGCGCAACGCCTTACCCAAACTCAACTCTCCGATCGATATCACCTTACTCCGCCGCTTCGCCATCGCCGATCGTATCGAACCCAGTGCTCCTCTCTGGGCGATTATGTGCATGATCGGAGAAGACCTTTTGGACTATATCCGCACGCTCCGCGCTCGACTCGATTTCATCGCGCAACACGCCCAAGTCTGGGAGCTCGTGCTAGGCGGCGAGCCGGCCCACATTCTGTTTCTGCCACGCACCGATCCGCTGCCGGAAGAGCCTTCGATGGGCATCGAACGCTACATCGAGGCCCAAAATCTCGCCGGCAAGATCGTCGGCACCGTCGCTCCAGATCGCCGCAGTACCGGCTACGGTTTATCCCGGTTTCAAGACAACCCGCGTCTCGATTTCACGCGTATCGCGGAAGCTTCGGGTGTGCATTTCGCGCACGCGCGAGGTTTCGTTGCCAAAACTTCACTCACCGATCAGGCACAAATTAAAGCCTTACTTGTGCGCGCAGGTGGTTGATAAAACACGACGAATCAGGGAAACCATTCAAGTAACGCAGCGCTCACCAAGGCGTGACCTTTTTCGTTGGGGTGGTTGCGTTGCGACATTAGCGTCTCCGTTACTCCGCCGGTAGCCGCGTGCCGCTGAAACAAAGCATAACTATCCACCAGCGCGACCTTGTATTCCCGAGCGAGCCCGCGAATTTGCTCAGCGTGCAGAGCCAATTTATCGGAAGGATCAGCCCATTTTGCGGCCGTGTCTGGTGTCGGCGTGAGCAAAATGACTCTAGCGCCACCGGTTTTAGCGCGCTCGATCATTGCCCGCCAGGCTGATGCCGCCCGCTGCAGGCCCATCCCGCGGTCGTTAAGACCGTAATCAATCGTTACGACATCAGGATGCAGGCTCATGACATCGCGTTCAAAGCGCAGCAGCCCTTTTTCTGAATCTTCACCGCCAATAGCCGTCACAACGACGTTGATGACCGCGTGCGGATATTTTTCCGCGAGACCAACGCGCAATAGGTGCGGATACGAACCAAGCGAGTTAACAACCGGAGTCTTGAAATAACCGGCCGGCACGCTGTGACCATGACACACAATCATGAGCGCACGATTTTTTGGCCAGTCGAGCCGACTCAACGCGGCTACCTCCGCGAGGTAAGTTGCCCGATCGACAGGTAATGTAAAACTCGAGGAACCGGGCTCCACGGCCAATGTTTCGAGGACCAACAGTAGCCAAAAAAACATTTTTTTCATCATAGTAAGCTCAACCCAAACTGGGGCCGCGGCATTCGTCGATACGCAACTAGCCCTTGCGCCGGAGCGAAAAATAAAAACTCATAAGCTCCTTCCATATTTTACCCATGACCGAACTCCCCGACTGTCTCTATTGCCGTAAAGATCAACGCCTACAAGATCTCATGATCGAGATCGGGCCCATGCAGGTCTCCACTCTTTATCTTTTCAAAGAGCAAACGTATCGAGGCCGTTGCGTCGTCGCCTACCGCGCACACGTCAATGAGCTTTTTGAGTTACCGCCGACTGAACTCACGCTTTTCACACAAGACGTCGCCCGCGCCGCGAAGGCGATGAAAGCCGCTTTCAATCCAGCCAAAATCAACTACGGCGCCTACTCCGATAAATTGCCGCATCTGCACATGCATCTTGTGCCGAAATACGTAGATGGGCCAAGTTGGGGCGCACCGTTCGTGATGATGCCTGAGCCGAAACAAATTCTTTCGGCGGCGGATTACACCGATCTTATCGCACGGTTGCGTCTGCACCTCGCTTAAGTTTTCAAATAAAACTCGCGCTGGTCGAAGGAACGGCACGCACCACAAGGAGAGCTTAAATTTAGGATCCCGCAGCAGATGCGGTTTCAACCTCAGTTTTCACCAGAGGCACTTTTTTGTCCGCTACGTATATCATATATGTCGTGCTCTTGGCTGTCGCGTGTTTTTTGACCGGAGTGGGTTTCACCTCGAATCCGCTATGGGAAAGACGGCTTTCGAACGCCTTGTCAGCACCTGAGGACCAGATGGCAACTCGTCCGCCAGGTTTGAGCGCCTGTCCGATACGCGCGATACCGCGTAGATCGTAGACCTTTGCGTTACCTGATTGGACCATAGCGGCGGGGCCGTTGTCGATATCGAGCAAGATTGCGTCGTAAGGCTGGCTAGCGGAGCGCGCGATGATAGAGCGCACGTCTTCGTTGAGGATTTTCACACGGGGATCGCTCAACAATGCGCCGTTGAGTCCGCTCATATGCGTGCGATTCCAATCGATGACAGCGGACACCAACTCAGCGACATGCACTGTGGCGTGCGCGCCGACTTTGGCCAATACACCCTGCAAGGTGAAACCTAGCCCCAGTCCGCCAATTAGGATCCTCGCTGGGGCTGAGCGCGTGATTTCTGCCGTGGCTAGCTCGCCCAACGCTACCTCAGAAGCGGTCGCGGAGGAGTTCATGAGCTCCTTGCCATTCACTCGGATGCTAAAGCGTCCGTCATGGGAATGCAGGGTAAGGCGGGCGCCTTCGCGCGTGTGCGCTTCGGCCAGAATGATTTGCGGTTTCATACGTCTACCTAAAACCATGACAGGAACAGCACCAGAAGCCACGCCGAACGTTACAAAAATTTTTACCTATTGGTTTTAGCGCGTTTTAGGTTAGCGTTTCGCATCATTCAAGATGCCCGAGTTCATCAATATTTCTGTCTATAAATTTGTCCCGTTAACCGGCCTGCCTGAACTCCGCGTCCGGCTGCTGCAGCTTACCAAGGCGCAATGTCTACGTGGCACTATTTTATTAAGCGCAGAGGGTATCAATCTATTCGTGGCGGGCAATCGTAGACAGATTGATGTGCTGCTCACCGCCCTACGCGCAGTCCATGGCTTAGGCGATCTTACGCCAAAAGAGAGTTTAAGCGAAGAGCAGCCGTTCAATCGCATGTTAGTGAAAATCAAAAAAGAAATCATTGCCTTCGGCGTTGAGGGCCTCGATCCCGCAGGCCGTCCGACCCCAAAACTCCCTGCCCGTACTCTAAAACAATGGCTCGATGAGGGCAGGCCTGTTACTTTGCTCGACACACGCAACGCATACGAAGTACGCATGGGCACATTTCGTGGAGCGCGTCCCGCTGGTATAGACCATTTCCGCGATTTTCCTGCGGCGGTGGCTCGCCTTCCCGACACTTTAAAAAATCAACCGATTGTTATGTTTTGCACCGGTGGTATCCGCTGCGAAAAAGCCGGTCCCTACATGGAACGCGAGGGATTCACCGACGTACACCAACTCGACGGAGGCATCTTAAAGTATTTTGAAGAATGCGGCGGCGCTCATTACGAAGGGGAATGTTTTGTCTTCGATCGCCGCGTCGGTGTTGACCCGCAATTAAGAGAAACGAAAACGGTGATGTGCTTCAATTGCCAGATGCCGCTAACACCAGCCGAGCAACAGCACTCCCACTATGTGGCGGACAAAACTTGCCCCCACTGTTTTCACGGCAAACCCTCAAAAAGCTCTATCAGCATACCGGAACTTTAAAACGGACTATTCCCTACCGCGTATCGTCAGGCTTGGTCAGACAAAGCCCCACGCAAATATTTCCGCGTTACCTTTCCGTAAAGGCTACGTCATTTGAAGGACGGCCTTCGATCGACTGAGCTAATAATTTTAGTTCACTCCCAGACCAAAACCCTACTCCCTCATTTTCCTCAAAGCACCCCTTCCACGTATGTCTAAAGCGCGAAGCACCAGCGGTCTCATCATAACCCTCTCCCTCATCGCAGCCGTCAGTATCGGCTCATGGTTTTATTTCCGTAATAGCGGTGAAAAGCCCCCTGAGTTTAACAGCACAAAAGTTTCTCGCGGTGACGTCCAACAGGTCGTCACTGCCACTGGCGGCCTAGAGGCCGTCACCAGCGTTGATGTTTCCTCCCAAATCTCCGGGCTAATCGTCGAAATCAACGTGGACTATAACTCTCCCGTAAAAAAAGGCCAGGTTCTCGCCAAACTCGACCCTGCTACCTATGAATCACGTCTCAGCTCCGCCAAAGCCCAACACGCTAATACCACCGCTAATTTCAATCTTATACGAATCAATACCGAGCGCACCCGAGGACTTCGCTCGCAGAACCTCGTATCTCAAGCAGAGCTAGATCAAGCCGAGGCCCAACTTGCCCAATCCCAAGCCCAAATGCTCATCCAGCAGGCAGCGGTAGACACGGCCAAAGTAGACCTCGCCCGCTGCACCATATATTCACCCATCGACGGTATCGTGATCGATCGCATAGCCCTCGTCGGCAAGACTGTCTCAGCTAGCACCAGCGCACCCACTTTATTTACCATCGCTAACGATTTGTCTCAAATGCAAATCAGCGCTGCCGTCGCCGAAGCCGATATCGGCAACATTGAGGACAAACAAAACGTCAACTTCACCGTCGACGCCTACCCAAGTCGCCAATTCCGCGGTCGTATTTCACAGATCCGCAACGCCCCGAAGACACAATCCAACGTCGTAACCTATGAAACCATCATCGACGTGCGCAACGACGACCTGAAACTCAAACCCGGCATGACGGCCAATGTATCCATCATCATAGCTCAACGGACCGGCACCCTAAAAGTCAGCAATAGCGCCCTGCGCGTGCGTATCCCTGAAAACCTTCTACCTGCCCCCGCGCCCGTTGCCACCGTCGGCAAAACCACTGATGGCAAAGCCACTCCCACTACCTCCGCTAAAACCGAGGCACCCAAACCCCTCACCGACGAACAACGCCGCACTGCCATGCGTGAGATCATGCGCGAAGTTGGTTTCTCCTTCGGTGCCGGCGGCCCCCCATCAGCCGAGGTAATCGCCAAGATGGAAGCTCTGGCCAAGGAACGCGGCCTCGACCTCGACTTCAGTCGTATGAGCGGCGGCGGCCGTGGCGGCGGCGGCAATCGCGGCGCTAATACACCGGCATCCAATGCACCCGTCACGCGTACTCTATACAAACTCGTCGGCAGCGATCCGAAGTCGCTAAAACCTGAACCCGTCCAAGTTAAACTAGGCATCTCTGATGGTATTTCCACTGAGATCATCGAGGGAGTGAACGAAGGCGATCTGCTCGTAACCAGCGTGTCGATTCCTGGCGTTACCCCTTCCGCCGCACCTCAAGCCGGCGCACCAAGCGCACTTACCGGCGGCAACCGCGGCTTCGGCGGCGGTGGTAGCAGTGGTGGCGGCCGTGGCCGATAAAAACATACCGCCCTAATTCCCAGCTCTCCGCCCATGCCGCCCGTTGTAAAAATCGAGGAAATCCATAAAATCTACGACTCAGGTGAAGTCCCCGTGCACGCTGTGCGCGGCGTCACGCTTGAAATCGAACGTGGTGATTTCGTGGCCCTCATGGGCGCAAGCGGCTCAGGCAAATCAACGTTGATGAATCTACTCGGGTGCCTCGATCGCCCCACCCGCGGTCGTTACCTACTAGACGGCATCGATGTGTCCCAACTCGACCGCAACGCCCTCGCCGATATCCGTAATCAGAAACTCGGCTTCGTTTTCCAAGGCTTCAACCTCCTCGCGCGCACCACCGCTCTGGAAAACGTTGAGCTACCTATGCTGTACGGTGCCCGCAAATTTACGACTAAGCAAATCCGCGAGCGGGCCATGCACTGCCTCGACATCGTCGGGCTATCCCAACGCTTTGACCATTTCCCCAGCCAGCTCTCCGGCGGACAGCAACAACGTGTCGCCATTGCCCGAGCCCTCGTCAACGAACCCCAAGTTCTTCTCGCGGACGAACCGACCGGCAACCTAGATACTCGTACATCCGCCGAAGTCATGGGCGTGTTTCAGAAATTAAACGACGAGGGCATAACCATCGTAATGGTAACCCACGAGCTAGACATCGCACATTTCTGCAAACGAAACCTCATCCTCAGAGATGGTGTGATGGTCCGTGATGAAGCCGTGTCTAATCGCTCCTTCGCTGCGACAGAGCTCGAAAAACTCAGCTCCGCTGAAGCTGCAGCTAAACTTACTGGCGCTAAAACTTAAACCTTCGCGCCCTTCCCGCTCGCTCTATCTTTTTAAACATGCGCTTCGGCTCCATCATCAAAGTCGCCCTCCGCGCCCTCATGCGCAATACCATGCGCTCGATCCTAACTGCGCTCGGCATTATCATCGGTGTCGGCGCCGTGATCGCGATGGTCAGCATCGGTAATGGCGCCAAAGCTCAAGTAGAGGCTCAAGTCGCCAGTCTTGGCCAGAACGTCATCACGGTATTTTCCGGAAGCATGAGCTCCGGTGGTATGCGCGGTGGCTGGGGTAGTTCACCTTCTCTCACAATCGAAGATGCGGAAGCTATTGAGCGCGAAGTCACTGGCATCGTAGGTGTTAGTCCAGAAGTTCGTGATCGCAACCAAGTGCTGGCTAACGGCCTTAATTGGAATACTTCCGTTAACGGCGAATCACCAGACTACCCCGACATCCGCTCTTGGAAAATCGCTAGCGGCGCCATGTTTTCGGATCAAGACGTCCGTTCCGTAGCTAAAGTCTGCGTGATCGGAAAAACCGTTGCCGATCAACTTTTCGCCAATGGCGATCCCGTCGGCCAGACTCTGCGCATCCGCAACATACCATTTAAAGTGCTAGGCGTGCTCGACTCCAAAGGTTTCAACCTCTTCGGGCAGGACCAAGACGACGCCGTACTTGTGCCCTACACCAGTCACATGAAACGTCTTTCTCGGCGTTCATACATCAGTTCAATTTTGATCCAAGCCGCCAGCGCTGATGTCATCGACAAGGTCCAGAAAGACATCACTGAAGTGCTCACCCAACGTCGTAAAGGTCGTGAACCTGACTTCACCGTCCGCAACCAAGTCGAGCTCGCCCAGACGGCCACCGCAACGACTCAAACCATGACTCTTCTCTTGGCCGCTATCGCCAGCGTATCACTGTTAGTAGGCGGCATTGGTATCATGAACATCATGCTCGTCTCCGTCACGGAACGCACCCGTGAGATCGGCATCCGTCTCGCCATAGGTGCCCACGGCAGCGACGTGCTCATGCAGTTCCTCATCGAGGCGACCATCCTCAGCTCATTGGGCGGCGTAATCGGCATTCTACTCGGCATCGGTTCCTCACAACTGGTTTCGCACCTGAACGGCTGGCCCGTCCTAGTTTCCACTGCCTCCGTCGTAATCGCTTTTGTATTTAGTGCCGCCGTTGGCATGTTCTTCGGATTCTACCCAGCCCGCAAAGCGGCTCAGCTCGATCCGATCGACGCCCTGCGTTACGAATAAGTACCGCGACTCACCGCGCGCTTGAAACTTTTATCCGCGCGCTCAGTGCTAGGAACGATGCACTTTCGCCTACGCGTATCCATCGTCACGCTCCTTTTTTTTGTCACAGCGTTTAGCGCCTATGCCGGAGCGCTCGAAGACGCCTTGGCGCTTTACGGGCAAAAACGTTACCCTGAGGCCCGCTCGGCTTTTGAAAAAATCACCGAAAATGATCCAAGCAATGCCGCAGCTTGTCATTACCTCGGTCTGACTTTGCGCCTTCGCAGCGACGATCGCGCGATTGAAGACGCTTTACCCTGGCTCGCCAAAGCCGCCGAACTCGCCCCCAAGAACTCCGCCTATCTTGCCTCATTCGGTATCACCTCCATGCAATCGGCTGGAAAAACACGCTCCGTCTCCGCTGCCACTCGCGGACGTGACGCCGTCATCCGAGCCATCGAAATTGAGCCCGGCAACCTCGATGCTCGCGAAGCACTACTTCAATTTTACGCCAGCGCGCCTTGGCCCATCGGCAGCCGCGTCAAAGCCAAAGAACAAGCCGAAGCCATCGCGCAGCGCGATCCAACTCGCGGGCTCTTCGCTCACGTTCTGATCAAAACCACCGAAAAGAAATATGACGAAGCCATAGTCCTGTGTGAAAAATCACTCGAAAATAACCCCGATTTTTATCCCGCCCTCGCCGAACTTGGGCGTCTTACCGTAGTAAGCGGCGTACAACTAGAGCGTGGGCTTACCGCCCTGCGACGCTGCCTCCAACTCGAGCCACCATTTGGCCAAGCCGCTCACTCTCTCATTCACTATCGCATCGGCACCCTCCACCTCAAACTCAACGACAAGTCCTCAGCGCGGGCCGCATTTACCTACGCCTTACAACTGGATCCCCAACTCAAACGCGCCGCTGACGCCCTCGCCAAACTCGATTCTTAGTCCATCGTTGAAGTCCATGCCGCCAACAACGCCAGCACCTCGCGCACGTTTTATCGCGCTCCTCGTCGAAAACATTACTCGCGGCACCTTCGAAAAACTCACCCTAGGAAAAGTCCGAGAATCCTTCGCGGACCCCACGCTACAAAACGTTTTCGTACGTCCCATCACCCTTAAAAGCGGACCGCACCTTACTTTCGTTTGGCGCCACACCACCCGCGACATAACCAAGAATTTCTCGGCACCCGAGGCCCTCGCTCAAATCGAGGGTCTACTTGGCCCCACGTTTCTAGACGCCCATCTGTTTACCGCCTCCTCGACAGCGCAGCTCGAGACCCGTTCAGACAACACGGCCCGCCTACGCTTAAAAAACGTCTCCACTTCGCCAATTTCCAACATTGCCTCGACTGCGACCCCCGCACCGCACGATCAACCCAAGCACCATCTCATTCCCGCTAACGCCGCCTGGCTCCGTACCCTTGGCGTCACCAATGAGCGCGGCCAGCCCCGCGAAGGCATGGCGGACAAGTTCCGGCAGATTCAAAAATTTTCAGAGCTCCTTTCGCATCTCTTAGCTGATAACTTTCCAGTAGAAACCACGACTTCGTCGAACCAGCCCCTTCGAATTATCGATATGGGCTCTGGCAAAGGCTACCTGACTTTTGCCCTCGCCGCGCTCCTCGCGCCACGCGCCCACATCACTGGCATCGAGGCTCGCGCCGATCTTGTAGAATTTTGCAATCGATCTGCCGCCCAACACGATCTCACCAATCACCTAACTTTTATACCTGGGGCCATCAATGAAACCCCCGTCGCCGCCTGCGACGTCCTCATCGCTCTACACGCCTGCGACACCGCCACCGACGACGCCCTCGTACAAGGTATCTCCTCCGGTGCGCGCCTGCTCGTTGTTTCCCCCTGTTGCCAAAAGGAAATTCGCACCCAACTCACCGCACCAGCGGTTCTCGCTGATGCCCTGCGGCACGGCATCTTCCAGGAACGCCAAGCCGAATTCGTCACCGACGCTCTACGCGCTCAACTCCTCGAATGGGCCGGCTACAAAACAAAAGTTTTTGAATTCATCTCCACTGAACACACCGCGAAAAATCTAATGATCGTCGCCCAACGCACCGCGCCACGTGGTCAACCCGACGATGCCCGAGCCCAACGCATACGCGCCTTCGCCGCATTTTACGGCGTCCAGCACCAAAGTCTCGCCGCGAAACTCCAATTCCTGCTCTGATTTAAGTCTGTTATGCCGCCTCTTCGTCTATCGCTTTGCATTATTTTTTTAGCGCTGCTGCACACCTCGCTTAACGCACAGACGACCCTACTACCCTTCACTCTTGAAGACCCGCAGGGCATCTGGCGGCTAGCACCAAGCGAACGTGAACTCAACCAAGGCATTCGCCTCGTTGCCCGTATCGCCCCTCAAATCGGCCCGGTACGTTTACTCGTTTTTAATTATACAGCGCCGCTAGGTGTACCGCTTACACTCGAGGAATTTGCCGATCTCATCCGCGGACAAATTATTGTCCTGCCTATCAGTCAGCTGACTTTAAAGACCGAAAATCACTTGGATCATGATGGCTTAACTCAAAATTTCGAGTGCGTCAGCGAGGGAGCCAAAATTCGTTGCTCTCTTTTTGTGTATGCTGACGACCGTGATTATTGGGCTTTTCTTGAAGTCACTCCGCCCAACTCCACAACAGCCTCCCCGTTTCAAGCGCTTAAAAAAGCCAAACCCGCTCCCGCTGGCGCCGTCGCCCTCCAGCCTTTTCGCGTCCATGAAGACGCCATCACCAGCTTCCCAATCAGTTTGCGCGTAGCCCGCAATCCGAACAGCGACAGTGTCTCGCACCTTGTCGTCACTGAAGTCCCGCCGAATTCAAGCACGGAGCTCGCCGGCGTCAAAGAAGGCGACGAAATCCTCTCACTAGATAGTCGAGCCATCACGACCTTCAAAGGCTCGATCAGCCGCCAAAGCGAACTAGGCAAACTGCTCATTGATCGCCGTCCAGGAGCAACGCTCGAAATCGAAATCATCTCACGCGGAGAAACCCAACCACGACGCGTTACCCTAGTAGCTGGCCAAACCTCGAATTTTCTCCGCCGCTGGTAACGGCTGCTTTTATTTCATGACTTGGTCTCAACTCGACTGGAACGCCCTTGATCGCTTGCGCGCCGGATTTCTATCCGGCTCAGCCGCCGAGGGCCCATACTGGCAAAGCCCTTCCGATCTCGCTAGCTATGATTTTACCTATGGTAACCGCATCGGCTGGAAATGGGACGCGGTCCTCGCCGAACTGCGTCTGCGCAAATGGCGTCCGATTGCCCGCACCTTACTCGACTGGGGTTGCGGTAGTGGCGTAGCTGCTCGCCGCGTACTGTCCGCCTTCGGCGGCTCTGAGCACTTCACCCAACTCCACGTCTGGGACCATTCGGGCCTCGCCGTCGATTTTGCCGTCTCCGCCGCTCAGGCCGAATTCCCGAAGCTCAACGTCGCGCCTGCTTCTTCCGAAATGCTCCAAGGCGACGCGCCTATTGGCCTACTCGTTATCAGTCATGTACTCAACGAACTCAATCCCGCCGCCCGCAACCAACTCGACGGTTTGATCGCTCGCTCCGCCGAGGTACTCTGGGTCGAACCCGGAACTCACGAGGTCAGCCGCCAACTCGGCGCTATCCGCGAAAGCCTCCGTGACAGCTTCAACGTAATCGCGCCCTGCACCCACTCCAGCGCCTGCGGTATGTTTCTAAGCGATCATACGCGAGATTGGTGCCACTTCTTCGCGCCGCCACCCTCCGAAATTTTCGCCACACCTGATTGGGTTAAATTTGGCCAACGCGCCGGCATCGACCTCCGCAGCCTCCCGTACGCCTTCTTCGCCCTCGACCACGCATCCGCCCCGCCGTCACCCGCCAATCTTTCGCGCATCATCGGGCGTCCGGAACACTTTAAACCCTACGCCCGTTTCCTCAATTGTGATTCAAATGGCCTCAAAGAACTCGAGCTTCTAAAGCGCTCCGACCCCGCGCTCTACAAACAACTCGACCGCGCCAAAGGCCCACTTCTTTACCGCTGGAACCGCGAAGTAGATAAAATTCACGGGGGAGAGCCACTCACTTAATAGAATGTTACTTTCCGCCCTTTTTCTCTCGCCCAACCCGCATAATCTTTCTCGCTAGCACCATGATTTTCCCGCGTCTTGCACTTATCACACTTGCCTTAGTAGCGCAGCTGTCTGCTGCCTCCCGCGCCAAGCCGACACGGCCCGACGCCAGTGACCTAGGCTCATACAAAGGGGCGATAGTCATCGACGCCGCTACCGGCAAAACCCTGTTTGAAAACAATCCCGACGTGGTCACCCCGCCCGCGAGCATGACCAAGCTTATGACGTTCGCTGTGCTTTACGACAAAATCGCAGACAAAACCATCACCCTAGGCACCCCCGTCACCGCAGACGCATCAGACGCCAAGATGGGCGGCACCCAAGTGTTTCTAAAAGAAAAGGAAGTCTTCTCCGTGGAAGAATTACTTTATGCCATGATGATTCAGTCAGCGAATGATGCCGCACACGCCCTCGCTCGCGCTTCCGCCGGCTCCGTCGAAGGCTTCGTCGAATTGATGAATGCCAAAGCCCGAGCGATCGGCATGAACCATACCACCTTCCGCTCGCCGCACGGTCTTCCACCGACCAGCCGTCGTATCGCTGATGGCGATCTCACCACTCCGCGTGATTTCGCTCTGTTGTGCTCGTACCTGCTCCAAAAAACCGACGTCCTGACGTACACTTCCGTCCGAAAACGCGACTTCGGGGCATCCCGACCCGGTGGCCCACAGCACATGGAAAATCACAACAAACTCCTCGGCAAAGTGAACGGCGTCGATGGCCTGAAAACGGGTTACACTGTTGGCGCGGGCTATTGCCTAAGCGCGACCGCAATTCGCAACGGCCACCGCGTCATCGTTGTAATCATGGGTTCATTCGGGAAAAATGGTGAAATCGATAAAGGCCATTCGCGTGACCTAAAAACCGCCGATCTGATTGAAAAAGGCTTCGCCTCGATCTCTTCCAGTTCTGCGCCCTTCGTAGCCTCGCCCAGTACCAACAACGCCGGCAGCACCAATGAGTCCAATCTAAGCGCAGCGCCTCTTTCAACAGCCGAAAAAAAATCTGCTGGGCCGAACGAATCCGTGATCAAATTCTCACTACCGCCGGTCAAAAAATAAAACACAGGCGCCGCTCAATGCTCGTGTTTCAAAACGAGCATCAGCACGCCAAGCACCGTGAAGATCGCCCCTAGTAAAGCTGCCTCGTAGCGCTCGAATTGTTTCACTTCGAAACGCTCAAGACCTATCAAAGTTAGCCACGTAAATAGCAGCATTCCGAGCAAGGTTGCCACCGCCAAAATACCACTGAGAACGAAAAAACCGCGCCAACCAAATTGGACGCCCGATAGGTAAACCGGCAAAAAACCTTCGCACGGCGATAGCGTGAGCATCACGAACAAGCCACTGATCGCCGCCCAATCGCCCGCTTTTTTTGAGGCCAAAGGACTCTCCTTCAGTTCCACATCCCAGTGGCTGTTCTCATGTTCATGTCCATGCCCGCAATCCGCACTGGGGCGATGCTGCCCACCCAACAAGTGATGATGCCGCACGCCATCACCGCGAAATTGTTGCCAGAAATAGAACATCCCAATCGCGATCAATAATCCTCCCACGATCCACGTAAAAAGTTCTCCAGCGTGTTCGTCTAACTGGAAACCAAACCACGCGATTCCCAAACCAAGTAGACTCGTCAAAGCCACGTGACCGAGCCCAGCGAACACGGTCACCGCAAGCGTCTTCCATCGGTTCCAATTCCGCGCCCGCGCTACGAGCACAAATGGCAACCAATGCGTCGGAATAGCGGCATGGAAAAACGCCACAGTGAATCCAGTGATGGCGATGGTCGTGAGCACAGGTGATTGCATGTCGATTTAGTCAGCCAGCACGGGAGGCGCCAGCCTGTCGAACGTGAACCATAACAAAGTCGTCAAGCTCCCACCCCGTTTAAACCTATCCTCTTACCTAAATGACCGCGAAATAGTTTACTTGAGGTCTTTTCCAGCATACACAGTTAAACTGATAGTTATGCCCCCCGACCTCGTCGCCGTAAAAACCTATCTCCTTGATTTACAGGAGCAAATTTGCGCGGCTCTCGCCAACGAAGACGGCAGCACACAATTTAGTGAAGATGTGTGGACACGCACCGAAGGCGGTGGTGGCCGCACCCGCATTCTGGCCGAGGGAAAGGTTTTTGAAAAAGCCGGCGTCGCGTTCTCACACGTCCATGGCAACCAACTCCCGGCCTCTGCAACCGCACACCGCCCCGAACTCGCCGGGCGCGCTTGGGAAGCGATCGGGGTTTCGCTGGTGATTCATCCACGCAATCCCCACGTACCGACGAGCCACGCCAACGTCCGCTTCTTTGTAGCCCAGAACAAAAATACGGCGCCTATTTGGTGGTTCGGAGGCGGATTCGATCTCACTCCTTACTACGGTAACGTTAACGACGCCGTAAACTGGCACCGCACGGCTCGCGATGCCGTTGCTCCTTTCGGGGCATCGCTGCATGCGCGTTTCAAAAAAACCTGTGACGATTATTTTTTCCTAAAACACCGCGGTGAACCCCGCGGTGTCGGAGGCTTGTTCTTCGACGATTTCAGTGAACTCGGTTTTGACCAAAGTTTCGCTCTCACCCGCGCCGTCGGAAATGCGTTCATTCCCGCCTATCTTCCGATTGTGGCTCGCCGCAAAGCCACGCCTACGACAGAATCCGAGCGTAACTGGCAACTTTACCGGCGCGGACGTTATGTTGAATTTAATCTAGTCTGGGACCGTGGGACCCACTTCGGCCTACAAAGCGGCGGACGCACCGAATCCATCTTAATGTCAATGCCTCCACTCGTTCGCTGGGACTACGCCCACACACCCTTAGCCGGTAGCGCCGAAGCGCATCTGCACGAAATCTTTCTCCAACCGCGCGATTGGGCCAATCTCAATGCTGCGGAAATCGCCGCGCTCGAATACCGGTTATTAAAATGAACTCTCGCGAACGTTTCCTCGCCGCCTGCGCCTGCCAAACACTCGAGCGCCCACCACTCTGGGTCATGCGTCAAGCCGGCCGCTATCTACCCGAATACCGCGCGCTCAAGGCAAAATCCTCTTTCCTCGAAATGGTTCGCACGCCGGCTCTAGCCACAGAGGTAACTCTACAACCGCTAAGGCGCTTCGCCCTCGATGCCGCGATTTTATTTTCCGACATTTTAGTAATACCCGAAGCACTCGGCCAACCTTATGCGTTCCGCGACACCGGTGGTATCGCCATGGGCTACAGGCTGGATACTAGGACCCAGATCGATGCGCTCTCCCCGGCCCACGCCATCCTGGATAAACTTTCTTACGTCGCAGAGTCCATTGCACTGTTAAAAGCCGAGCTCGCCGGCAACCACGCGTTGCTCGGCTTCGGCGGTTCGCCGTGGACGCTAGCGACTTACATGGTCGAAGGCGGTAGCTCCGATGACTTCGAGCGAATCAAAACGCTTTTTTACACCAATCGCGCAACGTTTGACGCGCTTCTGGAAAAACTCACCTCCGCGATCATCGTATATTTTCAAATGCAGATCCGCGCGGGTGCCGATGCGATTCAAATTTTCGACAGTTGGGGCGGCCTCATCGCTGGCACTGACTATGAAGCTGCCTCCCTAAAATGGATCCGGCAAATCATCGCAGCCCTACCCCAGGATTTCCCAGTGATTCTCTATGCGAAAGGAACAGCCTCGCAACTCACCGATCAGGCTTTTTCGGGAGCGCGTGTACTGAGCGTCGACTGGACCTGCGATCTCGCAGTCGTGCGTCGAACTCTCCCGGCCAACATAGCCGTCCAAGGCAATCTTGACCCCATCTTGCTCAACACCACGCCCGAAATTGTGCGCCGCGAAGCTACACGATTACTCGAATCCATGCGCGGCACAAATGGACATATTTTTAATCTCGGTCACGGCATTACGCCTCAGGCCAAAATTGAATGCATGGAAGCGCTCGTCGATACCGTGACTGGCTGGCGCAACTAAGGCGGCTGGCTGAGATTTTATCGCGGAGCCACTACGGTGTTTTCACACCAACCTCGTACACGGCATTCCAGTTTTTCACGATGTCATGCACCACGACACTGCCGACGCGATAGGCAGATTCCAAAGACGGCAACCAGCCCGCGTACTCGGCCTGCAAACTTTGCACTACTCCCTGCGCTGGCGCCGGCCTACAATAGTTACTACCTGTGCGTAGAAACAGCAGACGCTGAAAATCTACTTTACCCATCTTGCTTAGCTGCGTGATCGCCGTCGCAATGCCCTGATCCTCCATATTACTCATCACAAAATTCGCTTCGCCTTTGGTCCACAATTTCGACCAGTCGTTCGCCCACTGCGTCAGCGCCGCGCCGTGCCAATAACGGCATGAACCGAAGCTATCGCCCAGCAGCACAAATGGTGGTCTCTGGGCATTGGGAAAACCCTGATAAGTCGCGCGGTAAGCTTGCATGTCCGGCGTGTCGACGAGCACCACATTCTTTGTCAGCGTAAACGCCCGCTGCACCAGAGCCGGATTTAACGCGTAACTCATTGCGTCGGGCTCCCAACCTTCGTTTTTTGGGATCTCATTGGGTTTTTTGGCGCCAATCGGAATGATCGCGTACGGCCACGTTTTATCCGCCTCGCGGCTGTCGATTTCGTAGGCGATATCGCCATCCACCACAAACCGCGCCCACGCCGCACTTCCTAGCGATGCATCTGCCGGATCGACGCCTGCGATGCCGTTAACTAGCCAATAGGCTTTCGAAAAATCAAATCGTGGATCTAGCACAAGTGCCATAATTTGATTTGCCGCGCGCACGGTGGTACCGCTGACGACGCCGAGCACGCCCTCGCCATTGCTCAGCACCGGATGCTTTACCCCAGGCACCGTAATTCGCTCCGTCCACCTTTCACGTTCAGCCCAAAACTGAAACTCTCCCGGCTTATCGCCCGTGTCGGCCCCGCTCTCGAAGGTGGTGACCACGACAACCTTGATCACCATAGGTTTTTCCACCGCTTTCACACTAATCGTTAAGGCTAAAATCAAAGCGAACTGTAGGCAGAAATTTTTCATTGAACCCACCTTTGCAGTCCTTGTGCCAAAACCCACCTTTTTCGCTCTTGGAACGCTCCTTGACTCCCCCCACGCTAGACCTACCTTCCGCACCTTTTCCCGGTATGGCGCAAGACCTGAAAGACACCCTCCAGCTTCCTAAAACAGATTTCGCTATGCGCGCAGGTCTCGCTCAACGCGAACCCGGCCGCGTTGCCCATTGGGAAAACATTGGTCTTTACTCGCGCCTCCAGCAAAACCGAGCCCAAGCTGAGAAAACGTTCGTGCTCCACGACGGTCCGCCGTTCACCAACGGAGACGTTCATATTGGCACAGCCCTCAACAAGACACTCAAGGACATCACGCTGCGCTACAAAACCCTCCGCGGTTACAGGACGCCCTACGTCCCTGGCTGGGACTGCCACGGCCTGCCCATTGAGCAAAAAGTCACCCGAGAGCTACGCGAGAAAAACGAATCCGTTACCACCGCCGAGCTCAGAGCCCGTTGCGACGCCTTTTCCGAATCCTGGATCGCCAAACAAACCGCTCAATTCAAGCGCTTGGGCGTAGTCGCCGACTGGGCCCACGAGTACAAAACCAAAGCCCCCGCTTTTGAGGCTGATATTCTTCGCACGTTTGCCGCATTCATCGAAAAGGGCCTCGTTTATCGCAGCAAAAAACCCGTGTACTGGAGCATCCCGTTTGAGACCGCGCTGGCCGAAGCCGAGATCGAATACAAGGACCACACTTCGATCGCGATTTGGGTGAAGTTTGCCGTACCCGCTACTGAGGCCGCGAAATTTAAACTCCCTTCAGACAAACCTCTTTTCGTTGTCATCTGGACGACAACGCCCTGGACGATCCCCGCCAATCTCGCAATCGCACTCCACCCTGAAGTAGACTACGTAGTCGCCGACACCGGCACCGAACGCATCATCGTCGCCCAAGCCCTGCTCGGCTCCGTACTCGCATCGGCCAAAATTGAGACTCCAGCAACGATTCTGGCCACCCTCAAAGGCGCTACACTCGAGCACCTCGCCCCACGACACCCGTTCATCGACCGCGCCTCGCCTGTGGTTCTAGCCGACTACGTCACCACGGATAGCGGTACTGGCGCCGTACATACTGCCCCCGGCCATGGCGCTGAGGACTATCTTACTGGCCTGAAGTACAAATTAGAAATTTATTGCCCCGTAGGCGATGACGGTCGCTACCTTGACGATGGTAAAGTCCCCGCCGATCTCGTCGGCATCTCAACCCTAGAGACCGTCGAAGACCTCACCGCAAAAAAGCCTTCCCCGGCCAATCTCGCGGTCCTAAAAAAACTCGCCGAAACTGGGGCGCTTCTCGCCAAAGCCAAATATCCACACAGTTACCCACACTGTTGGCGTTCTAAGACCCCGATTATTTTCCGCGCGGTCGACCAGTGGTTTGTTTCCCTCGACAAAGCCGACACCCGCGCAGCAGCCCTCGCCGCCATCAAAGAGGTTCAATGGATTCCCGGTTGGGGCGAAGCCCGCATCCGAGGAGCCGTCGAATCCCGGCCCGATTGGTGCATCAGCCGTCAACGATCCTGGGGCGTGCCCATCCCGGCCTTTTTCGACGACAAGAAAAACGCCTACCTCGACGCTAACGTAGCCCGCTCCGTCGCAGCGAAAATAGCCCGTGAGGGCACCAATTTTTGGTACAATGCCACCGCAGCCGAAATCCTCGCTGGCATCGCTTTGCCCGCTGCCTGGCCAGCGGCCGAGGCTCTCACCTGCGGCCGTGACACGCTTGATGTCTGGATTGATTCCGGCTCATCGCACGCTGCAGTTTTGCGCACCCAACAAGGCGCCACCCAATGGCCCGCAGATCTCTACCTTGAAGGCAGCGACCAACACCGTGGTTGGTTCCAATCATCCCTTTGGACAAGCATCATCGCCTTCGGCGGGGCTCCTTACAAAGCCGTGCTTACGCACGGCTTCATCGTCGACAAAGCTCGTCAGAAAATTTCCAAAAGCAGCACATATCAAAAACCACAAACAAGCGACGCCTACATCGCCACCCATGGTGCCGATGTCATTCGCCTCTGGATCGCCTCCCAAGATTTCCGCGACGATATCCCTGTTGATGACGAAATTCTAAAAAATGTCGGCGAATCTTACCGGCTTTTTCGCAACTGCTTCCGTTACCAACTTTCCAATCTATTCGATTTCAACTTCGCTAAAGACGCCGTCACTGTCGACCAGATGGACGCGCTCGATCGCTGGGCGTTACACCAGACGGCTACACTGCTTCGCGAAACCACCGCCGCCTACGACGCCTACGAATTCCACCGCGTCTACCAGCTGTGTAATCAGTTCTGCGCGGTCACCCTTTCAGCCGTATATCACGACATCCTAAAGGACCGCCTCTACACCCTCGGCACTAATAATCCTCAGCGTCGCTCCTCTCAGACCGCGATCCACCACATCTTCCGCACCTTGGTCAAAATTCTTTCACCGATTTTGACATTCACAAGCGACGAAGCCTGGTCCTACGCTGTAGCGAACACCGAATACAGCCCAGATTCCGTTCATCTCCAAGACTGGCCCGTCGCCCCAGCCAATTGGTCGGACTCCACGCTAGAAACCGATTTTACCACCCTTTTAAAGGTTCGCGCCCAAGTCACTGAGGCAATCGAACCCCTACGCGCCGCGGGCCAACTCGGCAAATCACTCGACGCTGCCGTCACCATCAGCGCCGCTTCCGACGACGTTTCCCTCGCCGTACTGGAACGTCACCGCAACTTTCTGCCTGAGCTCTTCATCGTTTCCGCCGTATCGATTACCTCGACCACGGCAGGTGCGACACTCACCGTTGCCGTCCGCCCCTGCGCTGAACTTGGCCACCGTCGCTGCCCACGTTGCTGGCGCTCCGTCCCGTCACTCATCGCGACCGACACTTTCGGCGAAATATGTCCACGTTGCGTTCAGTCACTGATCGCATAAGCTTTAATCACCCACCAAAACTCCCATGGCCAAAAAAAATAAAAAGCCACAGAAACCTGCCGCGAAAACCTCCAAGCCCGCCCCTCGGCCGAAGGTGAAAGCGAAGCCGTCCGTCAAACCGAAGGCGCGGCCTCCGGTGAAAGCGGTCGCCAAGGTTCCGGTCAAAGTCGTCGCGAAAAAACCGACGAAGACCGTGGCAAAACCAGCGCCCGCGCCGGTTGAGAAATCTACCACCATGGAAAAACCTTCAAAGAAAAACGCGTTGCGCGACAGCATTCTGAAGCGCAAAGCCACAGCTAAACCCATCGCCTTCAGTTTGGACGAAGTCCGGGCTATCGCCAAAACCACCATCGAAAAGGTCGAAACGGAAAAGTCCACCAAGACCGCCGCCAAACCCAGCGCCACCAAACAAGCGCTCGCTTTACAAAAAGTGGCCAAGCCTAGCCATGTAAAGGCTGCCTCCCTTGCCGACATTCTAGGCTTCAATCCTAAAAAGGTAAAATCGATCGAGGCCGTCCACGAAGTTGAAGTGCCCGATAAGTTCAAACGCTACTACAAGCTCCTACTCGACCTCCGACGCCATCTCACCGCGGGCATCGAATTGCACTCGGAAGAAACCCTCAAACGCTCGTCCAAAGACGACGCCGGCGATCTTTCCTCTTACGGCCAACACATGGCCGACGCTGGCACCGACACCTTTGACCGCGACTTCGCCCTCAGCCTCGTTTCGAGTGAACAAGAAGCACTCGGCGAAATTGATGCCGCCATCAAACGCATCAAAGACGGCAGCTACGGCATCTGTGAGATCACCCAAGAACCGATCGCCCGTGATCGCCTGCTTGCGGTTCCCTTCACGCGCTACTCCGCCAACGCACAGAAAGAACTTGAGCGCAACCGTCACCGTTCCCGCACTCAAGCCGGCATCCTCGGTGAAATGGGTGAAGACGGCGCCCCCAGCAGTAGCAACAGCGATGACGGCGGTGGCGACGAATAATCCCAGTCAACAGCCAATCCGGTTTACACAGTATAATAACCGTGGATAAACCGCTGGAGCAACCCAAGGTGCAAGCGGCTGCCCAACACTCGAGTATCGATAAACCGCAACCCCCAAGGTTGCGGCGTATTTGGGCTTATAGGAATTTGTTAGTGATCGCACTTTTTGTGCTGATCGCCGACCAACTCTCCAAACAAGCGATCGTAGCCTCGTTGCCTTTTCCGAGCTATGGCGCCGACCACGGTGCGATTACCGTGATCCGCAATTTTTTCTACATCGTACATGTCGGAAACACTGGCGCCGCATGGAGCATGTTTAGCGGACAAAGCCTACTCCTCGCCTTATTCGCCCTAGTAACATTGATCGCGATCTTCCTTTGGCGGCGCGCACTCGGGTTGAAGGAGCTTAAAACCCAGATCTGCTTCGGCCTGTTGTGCGGAGGAATCGTAGGCAATGTTATCGACCGCCTCCGATACGGCCACGTGATCGATTTCATTGACCTACATTTCGGTAGCTACACCTACCCTAGCTTCAATGTAGCCGACTCTGGCATCTGCATCGGCGTAATGCTCTATCTTTGGCAATCGCTCCGCGATCCCCATTAAAAGCCAGCGGTCAATCCGTGGCTAAGTGATTACTCGACGTTAGCGATCTGCTCACGGATGCGTTCGAGTTCGTTCTTAAGTTCAATCACCGAGCGTGAAATCGTCAGATCATTCGCCTTACTACCAATGGTATTCACTTCACGGCCGATTTCTTGCAAAATAAACTCAGACTTACGACCGATTTCTCCGTCCGATTTTAACAGGGCAGCAAACTGTTCAAGATGACTACGCAGCCGAGTGAGCTCTTCGGTCACATCACAACGATCGGCGAAAAGTGCGACTTCCTTGAGCACACGCTCATCCTCTAGGTTCAGCTCCAGCTCAGCCGCACGCAGTCGTTGCAGCAGCTGATCACGGTAAGCAACGGGCACCAAGGGTGCCCGTATAGCCACGGTTTCGACATTGCGGCGCAAAATTTCTAAGCGACCGAGAAAATCAATTAAGAGCGACTCACCTTCTTTAGCCCGCATCGCAGCGAAGGCGCGCAACGCAATCTCAAGGCTCGCCAGCACGGTGGCTTGAGCAGACTCAGCACTCGGAAAATCGTCTGATTTACGCTGCGCCCGCGCGATTTCCCACAATAGCTCAGCCGTAGGTGTAAACGGGACACCCTGCCGAGCCGCAAAACCTGAGAGCCGATCCAACACGTTAGCGGCCGCATCTTCGTCCCAAATCTCTTCCGGGGCCCCACTCGCACCAGTGAGTTCAATTTGGACGTGAACTTTACCTCGCGCGCAGTAGCGACGCACGCACTCGCCGACTAAGGATTCTAAACTTTCCCAATCTGGCGGGAGCTTCATCGTAAGATCGAGGGTCTTACGATTTACCGAGCTAACTTGCACCGTGAGTGTATCGCCCAAAACCACACCGGTCGCCCGGCCATATCCGGTCATTGATTTCATAAAGAAACGCCGAGAATTTTCGCCACTTGGTTCACGTCTTTATCCCCGCGCCCGGAGAGATTAATGACCAAAATTTCATCAGAGCGCATCGCCTTGGCGCGTTTCAAACCGTGCACCAAAGCATGCGTGCTTTCGAGCGCTGGGATGATTCCTTCAAGCCGAGAAACCAATTGAAACGTCTCCATCACTTCGTCGTCACACGCATAGGCGAAATCAATGCGTTTACGGTCGCGGTAATAGGCGTGCTCCGGCCCAATCGCGGCATAATCAAGCCCAGCGCTCACCGAGTGCGTGAGTTCAATCTGCCCATCAGGATCCTGCAAAATATAGGTCTTCGCTCCTTGTAGCACACCGAGCTTGCCGCCTTCGAATCGAGCGGCGTGTTCGCCGCGCTTAATACCTCGTCCTCCGGCCTCGACTCCCACCAAGCGGACTGACTTGTCTTCAAGAAAATCGAAAAAGAACCCAATGGCATTTGAGCCGCCGCCTACGCAGGCTATCATTTCATCCGGCAAGCGGCCTTCGCGTGCCATTAACTGCGTCTTGGTTTCCTGACCGATCACTCGATGAAAATCGCGCACCATCATCGGATACGGATGAGATCCCAAGGCTGAGCCCAAAATATAATGAGTGCTGCGGACGTTCGTAACCCAGTCGCGCATCGCTTCGTTCACCGCATCCTTGAGTGTTTTTTGGCCTGAAGTTACCGCACGCACTTCAGCGCCCATAAGACGCATCCGAAAGACGTTTAAGGCCTGTCGCTCCATATCGACCGCCCCCATGTAAACGACGCATTCAAGACCGAATTTAGCGCACACAGCAGCAGTCGCGACGCCGTGCTGGCCGGCTCCTGTTTCGGCGATGATTCGCTTCTTTCCCATGCGCAGAGCGAGCAAGGCCTGACCGAGCGCATTATTGATTTTATGGGCACCCGTGTGAAGCAGGTCTTCGCGTTTGAGATAGATTTTCGCGCCGCCGCAGTGCTGGGTAAGCCGCTCAGCAAAGTACAACTCGGTCGGACGACCGGCAAACTCCTTCAGATGGTTTTTAAGTTCAGCCTGAAACGCGGGATCTAGCCGCGCTTTTTCATAGACTGCACCCAATTCCTGCAGCGCGGTCATCAACGTCTCCGGCACAAAGACTCCACCATAGCGACCAAAATGCCCGCCAGTATCCGGCAGAGAAAAACGGTCGATCGGTTCGGCAGCGACGGCAGGAGAAGGCGTGGCGGTCATGAATGTCTTGAAGGTTTGCCCTTAGCGGCCTCGGTGGCAAGACGCGCGCCGCATTTCGGCGCATTTAACTACCCAAAATCGGCCAACCCAAAGCCCCAAATGCGATGGGTAAGCCCACCCGAAGAGCCCGCTCTATTGCTCGGGTTGCTCGACGCGGGTTTTTAAAAACGCCAAGACGTCTTGAAATTTCGCCCGGTTGTTTTCGTCAGCCGCGACAAGGTGTTCGTGCGCTTCGAGCACATCGCGCGCCTTAGCTTGTTCGCCTTTCTCAGGACCAGTCAGCACCGTCTCACAATGTCCGAGAGGCGCAACGGCTTCGCTGGAGTCTACAGTCAACAGTCGATGGAGACCGAGACTGCGAATGAGCTCCAAATTCCGGCTCGAGACCCGCGCTAACACGATGCTACCGGGAGGTGCGCTTTTGCGCAACTCCAACGCCACTCCCGCCAACACCCCCAGAAAGGTGCTGTCCATGGTCGCGCATTTCTGGAAATCGATCACGAAGCGTTGGCGACCCTGTCGGAGCATTTCGCCGACAAAATCGCGCAAGCAGGCACTATTTTGAAAGCACGCTCGACCTTCAATCCGGACCACAACGGGATCGGAGTACGCATCAACCAGGTACACAGATGGAGTGGTTTCAGGCATGTTATATATCGGCGGAGAAAATGATGAAAACTGGTAGCCCACAGGTTAATTATAACCCGTGGGCCACATCATCACCTTAGCCCAATTAAGGAGTAAGGCAATCGGTCGAATTAGCGTTTAGTTTTGGGCTACGATCTGGCGCAAGACGTAGGGCAAAATCCCGCCGTGTTGGTAATAATCGATTTCGATGGGCGTATCGATACGGCAACGCACCAACACGTTCTCAACCGCACCATTTTTACGGGTGATTTTCAACGTGAGGTCTTGCTGCGGTTTGATACTGCCGTCGAGACCAACGACGTCGTAGGTCTCGGTGCCGTCCAATTTGAGCGTCTGGGCGGTAGTACCGTCCTTGAATTGCAAGGGCAACACGCCCATCCCGACGAGATTGGAGCGGTGAATGCGCTCGAAGCTCTGCGCGACGACGACTTTAACTCCGAGCAAATTTGTCCCCTTGGCGGCCCAGTCGCGCGACGAACCTGTGCCGTATTCTTGGCCAGCAAGGATAATCAGTGGCGTGCCAGCTTTCTGGTAGGCCATGGAAGCATCATAGATGGAAGTTTTCACGCCGTCCGCGCCGAGGGTGTTACCACCTTCTTCACCGCCGAGCATAAGGTTCTTGATGCGGACGTTGGCAAACGTACCTCGGGTCATAATGCGGTCATTACCGCGACGTGAGCCGTATGAATTGAAATCTTCAAACGTGACCCCGTTATCCAAGAGAAACTTGCCCGCGGGAGAACTCTTCTTGATCGCACCAGCCGGAGAGATGTGGTCGGTCGTCACGGAATCTCCGAAAATACCCAGAGCGCGTGCGCCGCTGATCGGCTTGATAGCACCTGGGGTAAGCGAGAAATTCGTGAAAAACGGCGGCTCTTGGATGTAAGTCGATTTAACATCGAAGGCGTAGACATTACCCGCGGTCGAGGGGATCTCATTCCACTTCGGATTTTGCTCGGCAAAGTTGGTGTAGAGTTTGCGGAAAACTTCCGGCTTAAGCGCTGCCTGCATCTGATCGCGCACTTCTTGAAGCGAGGGCCAGATGTCTTTCAGGAATACCGGCGCGCCAGTTTGATCACGACCGAGCGGCTCAGTCGACAAATCCAAGTCCACCCGACCCGCGAGCGCGAAGGCCACAACGAGCGGTGGCGACATCAGGAAGTTGGACTTGATGTTCTGGTGGACACGGGCTTCGAAGTTACGGTTGCCCGAAAGAACTGAGGCCGCGACGAGGTCGTTCTTCACGACTGCTTCCTCGATCGGCGCCGAAAGAGGGCCGGAATTTCCGATACACGTCGTGCAACCGTATCCGACCGTCTGGAAACCCAGCTGGTCGAGGTAAGGCGCCAGACCCGTCTTTTCCAAGTAATCGGTGACGACGCGCGAACCGGGCGCGAGTGAAGATTTGACCAGAGGATTTACTTTAAGTCCCTTGGCGACGGCCTTCTTGGCGAGCAAGCCGGCCGCGAGCATCACGCTTGGGTTGGAAGTATTGGTGCAACTTGTGATAGCTGCGATCAAAACGGATCCGTGGCCGAGCTTCGTGCCTGCGACTTCGGCCGTTACGGTCGAAAACTCTTCAGCTTTTTTGCCAAAGCCATTTTCGGTAACAGGCTTTGAGAAGGCACTGATAAACTCCTGCTTCATCTTCGAGAGCTCGATGCGATCTTGCGGACGCTTCGGACCAGCTACACTCGGCCCCACGCTCGAGAGATCGAGCGCGAGATCCGTAGAGTATTCAATTTCACCTTTTTGCGGAATGCCCCAGAGCCCTTGCGCTTTGTAATAAGCCTCGTAGGTGGCGACTTGTTTTTCATCGCGGCCAGTAGCGCGCAGATAGTTCGAACATTCGCCGTCGATGGGGAAAAAGCCCATAGTGGCACCGTATTCGGGCGCCATGTTTGCGATCATCGCGCGATCCACCACGGGCAGCGCGGCCGCCCCGGGGCCGTAGAACTCAACGAACTTGCCGACAACCTTAGCCTTGCGGAGCTGCTGCGTCAACGTGAGCGCCAGATCCGTGGCAGTGACACCTTCCTTAAGTGCACCGGTGAGATACACACCGACGACGTCTGGCGTAAGAAAATAAACCGGCTGACCAAGCATACCGGCTTCAGCTTCGATGCCACCGACACCCCAGCCAACGATACCAAGACCGTTAATCATCGTGGTGTGCGAATCGGTACCCACAAGGGTATCGGGATAATACACACCACCGGCGCTAAGCACACCTTTGGCGAGATACTCGAGATTCACCTGGTGGACAATGCCGATACCGGGCGGCACCACCTTGAAGGTATCAAAGGCCTGCATGCCCCATTTTAAGAATTGGTAACGCTCCCGGTTACGCGAGAATTCGAGTTCAAGATTCTTAGATAGCGCATCAGCGCTGCCGGCGAAATCGACTTGGACCGAGTGGTCAACGACCAGATCGACCGGCACAAGCGGTTCAATAATCTTGGGATTTTTACCGAGCTTGGTAACCGCCGAACGCATCGCAGCGAGATCGACCAGAAGTGGCACGCCCGTAAAATCTTGCAACACGATGCGCGCAACGACGAAGGGAATCTCCTCCGTGCGTTCAGCCTTGGCCGCCCAGGTAGCGAGCGCACGAATGGCGGGCTCGGCGACACGCTTGCCGTCGCAATTGCGCAACAACGATTCCAGCACCAGCCGGATCGAGACTGGCAGCTTCTTCACGTTGAAACCGGCTTTTTCGAGCGCGGGCAACGAGTAGAAAGAATGACTCTCACCATTGGCGGTGAATTTTTGTAGCGTGTTGAAGGGATTCGGCTGGCTCATGGAAAAGGGGCTTTCGATTTCGGAGGCGAAGGGCATTGCGGTCAAATCGACCGCAACGCTGAGGGAGTTGCGTGGATAAATTAGCTTGCGAGCGCTGCTTTGACGGCGGCGAAATTGGGTAAATCTTTTGGCGTAGCGGTCTGCTCGGCGTATTTCACGATACCGTCTTTACCAATAACAAAGGCCGCCCGCGCAGAGGTGTCGCCGATACCGGCCAGCATCGGGAAGAGCACGCCGTAGGCACGCGTGGTTTCTTTGTTTAAATCGGAGAGTAACGTGACGCCGATCTTGTTGGCTTTCGCCCAAGCTTCGAGAGTGAAGGGACTGTCGACACTGATGCCGTAAACCGCCGCGCCGAGTTTCTCGTACTCACCGAGACCACTGGTCTGGTCGCACATTTCCTGGGTGCACACACCCGTGTAAGCCAACGGGAAAAACAGCAACACCGTCTGCTTCACGCCAAAATTGGCGCTCAGTTTAACGTCAACAAGACCGTCAGCGTTTTTGGACTTTAGGATAAAATCAGGTGCTTTAGAACCGACAGCGATAGGCATAGAATGAGTGGTTTGGGTTTAGACTAAAAACTTCGGGATGGGCCCCTCCGCTTGTGAACGACCAGCTAGAGCGCCGCTTCGCGCCTCCGCAAACCGTTTTTCCCACGAATACGCGCATTTCTGGTTTCCCAACACCCATCATTAGAAACGCTCTTGCACGTCCGCCCCTACGCCGGATTACTTCAAACCTTACGTTATGACCCTGATCGAAGATCTCCAATGGCGCGGCCTCTTGGCCGATTGCACCGACCTAGATGCGCTAACGCAGCGCCTGAACAAGGGACCGATCACATTGTATTGCGGCTTCGACCCGACAGGAGATTCGCTCCACGTCGGCCATCTTGTCCCCCAACTCACCTTACGGCGCTTCCAGCTCGCGGGTCATCACCCCATCAGCCTCGCCGGCGGTGCCACCGGCATGATCGGCGACCCCGGCGGCAAATCCGCCGAACGCAACCTGCTCTCCCGCGAGCAACTCGCCTACAATTTCACGCGCATTAAGGCCCAACTCGAGCGCCTCCTGGACTTCAGCGCCACTGGCAACCCCGCCCGCATCGTCAATAACGCCGACTGGACTGCCCCCGTCAGCTTCCTCGATTTTCTGCGCGACGTCGGCAAACATTTCTCCTTAGGCAGTATGATAGCTAAAGACAGCGTGAAATCCCGCCTCGGTAGCGAAGCAGGAATCAGTTTCACCGAGTTCAGCTACCAGCTACTCCAAGCCAACGATTTTTGCCATCTCCGCCAAGCCCTCAACTGCGAACTCCAAATCGGCGGCACTGAGCAATGGGGCAACATCACCGCCGGCACCGATCTCATCCGTAAAAAAATCGGACTCCTGGCCTGGGGCCTGACATTCCCACTCATCACTAAGGCCGACGGAAGCAAATTCGGTAAAACCGAGGGCGGAGCCGTTTGGCTGGATCCCCAGAAAACCAGCCCGTATAAATTCTACCAATTTTTTGTGAACACAGAGGACGCCAAAGTCGGCGAGTATCTGCGTAAATTCACCTTCCTCTCCCGCCCTGAAATCGAGGCCCTCGAAGCCCAACACCTCGCCAACCCTGGCGCCCGCGAAGCTCACCGCGCCCTCGCCCGCGAAGTCACCCGCACCGTCCACGGCCAAGTCGCCCTTGATTCCGCGCTCAAGGCTAGTGCCATCCTGTTTGGCGCCGAAATCGGCGACACCAGTGAGACCACCTTCAATGATGTAGTCGGTGAAATTCCCACCACTGCACTCCCCGCCCTCGCCGATTGGCAAGCTGGCAAAACCCTCACTCTTTTAGACGCCCTCGTACTCACCCAGCTCGCCCCATCTAAGGGCCAAGCCCGTAAAGATATTGAGGGCGGCGGCGTCTACGTGAACAACCTCAAGGCAACTGACATTACCCGCGCCCTCACCTTGGCCGATCTGCTCTACGGCAAACATGTCCTTCTCCGCAAAGGTAAACGCACGTACGCCGTCATCACCCTCACCTAAATTTATCCCTCCATCCCCCGTAAACCATCCCCATGAAACTCCGCTCCCTCCTCTTCGTTTTCACGCTTCTGTTCGCGCTCTGCGCCCGCGCCTACAGTACGGCCGTAACACCCCAGCTCGGCCTCCAAACCTGGACCTGCCGCAACATGAACTTCGAGCAAGTTGTCGCCTTCGCTACCAAGCACGGTATCACCCAACTCCAGTTCATTGCCGCCCAACTCAACCCTTCCGCACCCGCTGAGGAGAATCTCCGCAAAAAAGCCGTCCTAGAAAAAGCCGGCTTGCACGTCTATACTTTCGGGGTCAACGCCACCACCCTCGACAAAGCCACTAATCGCAAGCTCTTCGAATTCGCCAAATTGATGGGCATCAAACTCATCATCGTTGAGCCGAAAGATTTCGCCCAATGGGACAACCTCGAGCAATTGGTCAAAGAATACGACATCAAGCTCGCCATCCATAACCACGGCAAAGGCTCCGTCTA
>CANGCX010000003.1 GCA_947452315.1 Opitutia bacterium
CGTATTGGCGGTGTTTCGCGTGATGTGCCCGACGGTTGGCTCGGCCGCGTGATTGCATTTTGCGATCAGTTCGAGCCTGCGCTCGAGGAAACGTTGGCGCTGCTCACGCGGAATAAGATTTTCCAAGACCGTACGGTCGGCGTCGGCATTATCACTAAAGCTGACGCGCTCGCCTACGGACTTACCGGACCTAATCTGCGTGGTTCCGGCGTGGCGCTCGATCTGCGCAAAGACCGGCCTTACTCAGGCTACGAGCAGTACGAATTTGATGTTCCCGTAGGCTCGAAAGGTGATTGTTATGATCGTTATCTTTGCCGTGGTGAAGAGATGCGCCAGTCGGTGCGGATCATCCGTCAGGTCATCGCTAAATTTCCGGGTGGTGATTGGTATGCTAAGGATGCGCGCAAGATTTTCGCGCCGCCTAAGGACAAAATTCTCACCTCGATGGAGGAGTTAATTAACAATTTCATGATCGTCACCGAAGGTCCCCAAATCCCGGCCGGTGAAGTCTATTTTGAAGCGGAAAATCCCAAGGGGGCCCTTGGATTTTACATAGTTAGCAAAGGCGGCGGAGTACCGTGGCGCATGAAGATCCGCTCACCCTCGTTCTGCAATCTCTCCATTCTGCCCAAAGTCTGCGTCGGCACCATGATGTCCGATGTGGTTACGTTGCTCGGCTCCCTCGACTTCGTCATGGGCGAGTGCGATCGTTAAGTTTTTCCGCGAACCCAGCTCGATGAATCTCAAGCCCGAAACACTCTCCAAGATCGACGAGGTAATTACGCATTACCCGACGAAGCGGAGCGCCACGCTCCCGTTGCTGCACCTCATCCAAGAGGATGTCGGACATCTCCCGCCAGACACCAGTGAATGGGTCGCCGCCAAGCTCGAGCTGCAGCCGATCAACGTGCTCGAAGTGATCACGTTTTACCCGATGTTCCGGCAGAAGCCGATCGGTCGTCGACACATCAAGGTCTGCCGCACGCTTTCTTGCGCTCTCCTTGGAGGTTATAAGACCTGCGCGACCTTTGAGAAAGAGTTTCATACCCACCTCGGTGAAGTCTCGCCCGATGGTGAGGTCACGGTTGATTTCGTGGAATGTCTCGCCAGTTGCGGCACCGCGCCGGTCGTTATGATCGACGACGAACTCCACGAGAAGGTCGACTGCGCGAAAGCGAAACAGTTGAGCGACCAGATCAAAGCCGAAGCCAAGAAACGCTGACCCCTTTCCGTCCATGCCCGCTCCCGAACAACGCCGCATCATCTTCAAGCACATTGACGAACCCGGCTACACGAACGACATCGGCTGTTACCTGCGTAACGGCGGTTACGAAGTCCTAAAAAAAGCCGTCGCCCGTAAACCCGAGGAGCTCATCGACGAAGTTAAAAAATCCGGCCTGCGCGGTCGTGGCGGCGCCGGTTTTCCCTGCGGCGTGAAGTGGGGTCTGGTGGATCGCAAGAGCGGCAAACCCATTTATCTCATCGTCAATGCGGACGAATCAGAGCCCGGCACCTTCAAGGATCGCTATATCATGCACCAGGATCCGCATCAGTTGATCGAGGGCACAATGATCTCGTGCTTCGCGAACAACGTGAAGCAGGCCTATATTTACATCCGCGGTGAAATGCCGCACGGCGCCCGCATTCTGGAAAAAGCTATCGCCGAGGCTCGTGCGGCCAACTTCGTCGGGCCGAACATTTTGGGCACCGGCTATTCCTGCGAAATTTTCGTCCACCGTGGCGCCGGCGCCTACATCTGCGGCGAAGAGACTGGTCTTATCGAATCGCTCGAAGGCAAGCGCGCCAATCCGCGCATCAAGCCCCCGTATTTTCCAGCCGTTCTTGGCCTGTACCAGTGCCCAACGATTGTGAATAACGTCGAGACGCTCTGTCACGTTAAGTACATTGCTGAACATGGGGGCGCCGAATACGCCAAGATCGGCACACCCGGCAACACCGGCACACGTATCTTCTGCGTCTCCGGCCACGTGCAACGCCCTGGATACTACGAATTCCCTGCCGGCACGATCACGATGGGTCAACTCCTCAACGAGGTCTGCGGCGGCCCGCTGCCCGGTCGCAAATTCAAAGCCGTCATTCCTGGCGGTTCCTCCGCCAAAATTCTTCGTTTCGGCGAACGCTTTAAAGGTAAACGCAAAGTTGGCACAGAGCTAGTCGACTATGATTGGGGTGTCGAAGACGTGCCTATGGATTTCGATTCCTTGGGTATGATCGGCACGATGGGCGGCTCCGGTGGCGTCATCGTCATGGACGACACCGTCAACATGGTCGAAGCCCTCGCTAATATTAACGCTTTTTATTCCCACGAAAGTTGCGGCCAATGCACGCCCTGCCGTGAAGGCTCGCTTTGGATGAAGAAAATCACTTCGCGCATGGTGCACGGCCAAGCGCGCAACGACGACGCAGCACTTCTTAAGAGTGTTGCTGACCAGATTCCTGGTCGCACCATTTGCGCCTTCGGCGAAGCCTGCTCGTGGCCGACCCAGAGCTTCATCGCCAAATTCGGCGACGAATTTAAACAGTATCCCGAGACCAAAAAGACTGCGAAACCTGTCGACGCGGTCGCGCTCGTTTAACCCTCTCCCGTCCCGATGATCGCTCCCGCTAAACCTGACCTCGTCACCGTCAACATCGACGGCCAGGAGATCGCCGTGCCGAAAGGCACCAACGTCATCGAGGCCGCGCGCCTGGTGAACGTCGACGTCCCGCATTATTGCTACCATCCGAAACTTTCGGTCGTGGGTAATTGCCGCATGTGCCTCATCGAAATGGGCATGCCCGCCGTCGATCCCGCTACCAAGGCTCCGATCATGGATCCGGCCACCGGCAAGCAGAAGATTAATTGGATCCCGCGCCCCCAGATCGGCTGTGGCACCAACGTCTCACCTGGCCTGCACGTCAAGACGACCTCCCCTATGGTCAAAGACGCCCGCGAAGGCGTCATGGAGTTCTTACTCATCAATCATCCGCTCGATTGCCCCATCTGCGATCAAGCCGGCGAATGCAAACTGCAGGAACAAGCAACCGGTTACGGCCGCGGCTACTCCCGTTTCGTCGAACAGAAAAACGTTAAACCCAAGCGCACTCAACTTGGGCCTCGCGTTACCCTCGATGACGAGCGCTGCATTCTCTGCTCCCGCTGTATCCGTTTTTCCAAGGAAATCGCCAAAGACGACGTCCTTGGATTCGTCGATCGCGGCAGTTATTCGACTCTCACCTGTTACCCTGGCAAAAAGCTCGAAAATAATTACTCGCTCAACACCGTCGACATCTGTCCCGTAGGCGCGCTTACCAGCACCGATTTCCGTTTCAAGATGCGCGTCTGGTTTCTAAAGCAGACCAATGCCATCGACACCGAATCCTCCGTCGGCGCCAATACGGTCGTCTGGTCCCGCGAAGGCACGATCTACCGCATCACCCCGCGTCGCAACGACGAGGTGAACGACACTTGGCTGGCCGATAGCGCCCGTGTCCTTTATAAGGTCGTCAAAGCCGCCGATCGCCTCGCCGCCACCGAGACTATTGAAGCCCTCGTCGCTCGTGCGGCCGCGCTCTTCAAGTCCGCCCCCGGCGCCATCGCCGTCGTTGGCTCCGGACGCAGCACGCTCGAAGAACACTTCCTCACCCGCCACCTCGCCAACGCGCTGAAAGCTTCCGCGCAACTCGTGAGCCGAGTGGGGCAGGGCGACAAGCTCCTCATCTCAGCTGATCGCAATCCCAACGTGCGCGGCGCTCTCGTCACCGGTCTGATCAAGACGTTGCCCACGCAGCAACTCACCGACCTCGCCGCACAGATCGACGCCGGCAAAATCAAAGTCGTCGTCGCCATCAACGAAGACCTCTCCGCTGCCGGCCTTACCGCCGCGCAGCTTGCGAAAGTTGCCATTGTTTATCTCGGCGCCCACGCCAACGCGACCAGCGCCGCCGCTAAAGTCGTATTCCCCACGCTCACCGTGTTCGAAAAGAGCGGCACGTTGGTTAACCAACAGTTCCGTATCCAGAAGACGCTCAAGGCCGTTCCCGCGGCCGCTGGTGCAACCGACGACCTCGTTGTCCTCTCCCTGTTGGTCGCAGCCGCCGGTGGGGCCACGCTCCCCGCTGAACTCGCCTCGCTCTGGAAAGTCATCGCCGCTGAAGTGCCCGCACTCGCCACGATGAGTTTCGCCAATCTCCCCGAGACCGGCTTGGTGCTCGATGCCACACCGTTCGCCGCGTTGCCCTTCGTCGAAGGCGAGACGCTCCACTATAAACCCGCGCAACCCGCCGTTGCCGCTGCGACCGCCTGAACCGAAGCGCCGCCATGTTCGACTTCTACTTCGAAATTCCGCTCGTCATCCGCCTGATTTTGCAAGGCCTCGCCGTGATTATGGTGATCTTCCCGATTGCCGGCGCGTGCTCGATGGCCGAGCGCAAGATCGCCGCCTGGATTCAAGATCGCCCTGGCCCTAATCGTGCCGTTGTGCCGTGGGTTGCATGGATTCCGTTCATTGGTAAATTCCTCCAGCGTCTAGGCGTGTTTCACGTCATGGCTGATGGCGGCAAGATGTTGTTTAAGGAAGATTCACTGCCTGGGCATGTGAACAAATTTTACTTCGTGCTCGCGCCCATCGTCGCGATGATTCCCGCGCTCACGACCGTTGTTGCGGTGCCTTTTGGCGCGTATTTCGATACAGCAGGCAAATTAATACCTCTCGGGCTTGCGCCGTTTGATATCGGTATGTTGGCCGTGTTCGCGGTGTCATCGCTGGGAGTTTACTCCGCGATTCTCGCCGGCTGGGCTTCTAATTCCAAATACCCATTCCTCGGTAGCGTGCGTGCCTCCGCGCAGCTTATTTCTTACGAACTTTCTATGACGCTTGCTGTGCTCCCGGTATTTCTCTGGGTCAATGCGCCCGGCACCGAAGGCACGATGGGCTTCGCCCGCGTCGTCGAGTTCCAAAGCCAGCCCGGTTTCCTTGGGGGCATGTGGTTTGGTTTCTTGATGCCGATCTCGGCCTTTATTTTTCTCGTCGCGCTCTTCGCGGAAACGAATCGCCAGCCGTTCGATACCGTTGAATCCGAGTCCGATCTGGTCGGCAGTTTTCACACCGAGTATGGCGCGTTTAAATGGGGTCTGTTCTTCGTCGCGGAGTATTCGCACATGATCGTGGGCTCCGGTGTGTTTATGCTGCTCTTCGGCGGTGGTTGGAACCCGCTCCCATGGGTCTCGCTCGCCACGGCCGTAGAGTTCCTCGGCACCTTCCTGCCCTTTGCGCATGCGCCGCTTTTCGTTGGAATTTTGTCCATCGCCATCTTCATGGGCAAGGTGCTCGCGATGATCTTCTTCTTCATGTGGGTGCGCTGGACGCTCCCGCGTTTCCGCTACGATCAAGTCATGAAGATTGGCTGGCAGAAATTGCTACCGCTCTCCATCGCCAACCTCCTCTTCTACGCGATCGCGATCGCGTTGATCCAAAAGTAATTTTCAACCGAACCGCGCCATGGCCGTCATCACCGTCGAACGAAAGCCGCTCACTTTTCTCGAGCGCACCTATCTCCCGCAGATCGCCGGCGGGTTGAAGACGACTTTCAAGCATCTCATAGCGCCGAAAAAAACGCTCGAATATCCTGAGCAACGTCCGGCGATCCCCGTCGGTTACCGCGGCGTGCCGACGCTTGTGAAGGATCCCAACGGTCGTGAGAAATGCGTCTCCTGCCAACTCTGCGAATTTGTCTGCCCGCCTAAAGCGATCCGTATCACCCCTGGTGAGATTCCCGCCGATCAGGCTGACCGCGCGCACGTCGAGAAAGGTCCGCAAGCTTTCGACATCGACATGCTGCGCTGCATTTACTGTGGCCTGTGTCAGGAAGTTTGTCCTGAGGAAGCGATCTTTCTTCAGAACCAATTTTCGATGTCTGGCTACACCCGCGCCGAGATGGTGAACCATAAGGACCGCCTCTACGAACTTGGCGGAACATTGCCCGACGCCCACCATAAATGGGATAAGAAAAAAGCCGCCGAAGAACACGGGAACACCCACTAATCCACCGTTGCCCGTTCTTCGCTCTGCCTGCATCACCGAACTTTTTAAGCCCGACCCGACCGACATGGCCCAATTCCTTTTCCTGCTTTTCGCGATCTTTACGGTGCTCTGCGCCGTGGGAGTCGTCGTGAACAAGAACGCCGTTAACGCGTCCATCTGCCTTATTCTTTGCCTAGTCGGCGTCGCTGGACTCTTCGTCCAGCTCGATGCCTACCTTTTAGCTTTCGTGCTTCTGTTGGTCTACGCGGGCGCGGTAGCTGCTTTGTTTTTATTCATCGTTATGTTGCTCGACGTGCAGGGCAAAGAAAGCTTCGGCCTCCGCGGCTTCCGTACGATCGCGGGTTTTGTAGCCTTCGCGCTCTTGCTCGCCGGTATCGGCAGTGTTGCGTTGAAGGGCCAAATTGTAAGTTCGCCCCCAGTTAGTGTTGCTGAAGGTGCGCAGCTCAAACTTTACGCTTACCAATTGTTCACGACCTACCTGTTGCCCGTGCAGATCATCGGTTTCCTCCTGTTGATCTCGATGCTCGGCGTGATCGTGCTCAGTAAGAAACACGAAATCGCGGAGGATGCCAAATGATGACCGCTAGCCTCAACGCCTACGTTATCGTCAGTGCTGTGCTCTTTGCCATTGGCTTTTTTGGGGTGCTTGTCCGCCGCAACACCTTGATCGTCTTCATGAGTCTGGAGCTTATGCTCATTGCCTCGACGCTCGCGCTCGTCGCCTTCTCCCGCGTCAATGGCACAATGGATGGTAACGTATTTGTCTTCTTCATCCTCACCGTCGCGGCCGCTGAGGTCGCTGTCGGTCTCGCTATCATCGTCGCGCTCTTTCGCCGCCGCCATACGGTGCAGATTGACCAGCTCGACACCCTGAAGAACTGACGCCGATGACCATGCTCCAGCACGCTCTCCTTGTTTTGCTGCTCCCGCTCGCTTCGGCGGCGGCGATCGCGCTTTTCCTGCGCCGCTCCGGTGGTGTCGCCTCGATTTTATCAACGGCCACGGCGGCCGCGATCGCAGGCTTCGCCCTTCTTCTCGCGCTCAATAATGAACGCTTCAGCGAATCCTTCGAGTGGCTCCGCTTAGGTAACTTCGCCCTTTCGATCGGCTTTAAATTTGATGACCTCGCCGCGCTGATGTTGGTGATCGTCGGCATCGTCGGCCTCTGCGTCCACGTCTTCTCGCTCGGCTACATGCACGAGGATGCGGCCAAGGCCCGCTACTTCGGCGGGCTCTCGATCTTCATGTTTTCGATGCTCGGTATCGTGTTCGCCGACAATCTTTTCATGATGTTCATTTTCTGGGAGCTCGTTGGTTTTAGCTCCTACTTGCTCATCAATCACTGGCATGAAAACGCCGCGCCCGCCGCCGCTTCCAAAAAAGCCTTCATTGCCAACCGCGTCGGTGACTTTGGTTTTCTGCTCGGCATCGTGATGTGCTACTGGGCTAACGGCACCGTTAACTTCACCGAGCTCGCCAGCAAGGCTGACACGCACGTCCTCGTCATCAGCACTGCGATTCCTTTACTCCTGTTCTGCGGCGCGGTCGGCAAGTCCGCCCAGCTTCCCCTCCAAGTCTGGCTCCCTGATGCCATGGAAGGCCCGACGCCCGTCTCCGCCCTCATCCACGCCGCCACGATGGTCGCTGCCGGTATTTACATGCTGTGCCGCATCAATGTCCTTATGGTGCCCGATGCCCTCACCGTCATCATGTGGACCGGTACCGCGACAGCTCTTTACGCCGCCCTCTGCGCCATCGTACAGAGCGATATTAAGAAAGTGTTGGCGTACTCCACGCTTTCACAACTTGGCTACATGGTCGCCGCCTTCGGCCTCGGCTCCTTGACCGTTTCGCACGCTCACGGCGCGGATACCCACACGGTCGTCCTCGCTGCTGGCGTCGGTGCAGCGATGTTCCATCTTACCACCCACGCCTTCTTTAAGGCCCTGATGTTCCTAGGTTCCGGCTCCGTCATCCACGGCTGCCATCACGAACAAAACATCTTCCGCATGGGCGGTCTCGCGAAGAAAATGCCGTTCACCTTCGTTACCTTCACACTTGGCGTGGCGGCGATCATTGGTTTTCCGTTTCTCGCCGGCTTCTTCTCCAAAGACGCGATACTTTACCTCGCCTTCGCTAACAACAAGGCCGTCTTCGCGGTCCTCGCACTCACGGCGGTTCTCACCTCACTTTATATGGTGCGCCTCTGGAAAATCACCTTCCTCGGCGTTGCGCGCTCCGATGCCGCGTCGCACGCGCACGAAGGCGGTCTCACTCTCACGGCCCCGCTACTCGTGCTCGCACTTCTCACCGTGATTGGCGGCTACACGGGGATTTACCCCGATGTATTCTCCGGCATTTTCGATCTCATTCCTGAGGCGCACGGTTCCGATCACACCGTAATCTTGCTCACCAGTCTTGCGGTCATGGTGCTTGGCGCAGGCGCTTCGCTCGCACTCTACGGTTCCACGGCGACGGATTCGCTCCAGCAAAAATCTCCCGGACTCTTCGGCGCGCTCACCGGCCTGCAACTCTCCTTCGACCGCGGATACGAGTACTACGTCGCGAAAGTTCAGCAGCGCTTTGCGTTATTCCTCAATTTTCTTGAACAAATATTTCTCGCCGGCCTCATCGTGCGCGGTCTTGCCGGTATTGTCGGGCTGTTCGGCCTCGGGGCCCGTGCGCTCCACGTCGGTCGTCTTAACGTTTACGTTTATTGGTTCCTGCTCGGCATCGTGATCCTCTGGATCTACGCGACCTTCAATTTCTGATCCTGCGATGAGCACTCTGCCTTTCGATCCTCTCCTCGCCGCCATCTTCGCGCCGCTTGCCGTCGCGTTGGCCATCGCGTGCGGACTGCCCAAGCGCTTCTCTGTGAAGCTCGCCTATGTAGGCTTTGGCCTGCCGCTGCTGCTTGCGCTGCATGTTTGGTTTTATTACGGCACTGCAGCGCAGACGCATGGTTACGCGTTCCTCACGTCGTATTCCACCGGCTTGGATAGCCTCGGTATTGGCCTTAAACTCGGCCTTAACGGCATTTCGCTCCCGCTCTTCGTGCTCGCCGGTATCGTCGGTTTCGCTGCCGGTCTTTACGCCATTCAGTCCGGCGCCGAACGTCTGAAAATTTACCTCATGCTCTTGCTCGTGATGCAAGGCGGCTTGATGGGCGTGTTCGCCAGTGTGGATATCTTCTTCTTCTATTTCTTCCACGAACTCGCTCTCATCCCAACATTTATCATGGTCGGCATCTGGGGTGGCCGTGACCGTAACTACGCGGCCATGAAGCTCACGATCTATCTGACGCTCGGAGCGATGCTTTCTCTCATCGGCCTGATCGCTCTCTATGTTAAAAGCGGCGCTCACAGCTTTGACCTAATCGAACTCCGCCGCGTGATCGCCGCCCAACCTCTTGAGGTCACGGTGCAACATAACATCTTCGGCCTTCTCGCCCTCGGCTTCGGTATTCTCGTTTCCCTTTGGCCGCTCCACACGTGGGCCCCGCTCGGTTACGGCGCTGCGCCGAGTTCGGCCGCTATGCTTCACGCTGGTGTACTTAAAAAATTCGGCCTCTACGGCCTGATCCAGATCGCGCTCCCGCTTTTGCCCGCTGGGCTCATCCAGTGGTCGCACCCGCTCGCCTGGCTCGCCGTTGTCGGCAATGTCCTTGTGATTGGCTTTGTCACTATAGCCCAACGAGACCTCAAGCAGATGGTTGGTTACAGCTCCGTGATGCACATGGGCTATGCGTTTCTCGGCATTGCCGCGGGTTCGACTCTCGGTGTAGGTGGTGTCGTCCTGCTCATGGTCGCGCACGGCCTTTCGGTCGCGCTGATGTTCCTGCTGACTACGAGTGTTTATCACCGCACGCACACCTTCGCGCTCGATGAGATGGGCGGCCTCGCGCAAAAGGCCCCGATTTTGTCGGCGCTCTTTGTTGCCGCGACGTTCGCCGGCATCGGCTTGCCCGGCTTCGCCAACTTCTGGGGTGAACTCACCATCTTCGTCGCGCTCTGGAAATTTTCTCCCCTAATTACGGCCCTTGCCGTCGCCGGAGTCGTGATTTCAGCGGTTTACGGTCTGCGTGCCGCTGCCCGTGTCTTCTTTGGCCCTGCTACACCGGAGTTCTCTAAGATTGCCTCCGAGCATCCGGTTTCCGACCTCCGCTGGAGTGAACGTCTCCCGGCCCTGATTCTTCTCGCTGCTCTCATGTTCATCGGCTTCTGGCCGAAGTCCCTCTCCACCGCCCTCGACGCTACGCTCTCGCCCGCGCCCGCCGCGCAGGTCGGCGCCGTCAAGTAACGCTTCACCGCAATGGATATTTCGGTCCTTCAAACCCTCGCCAGTCGCAACCTCTGGGGCGCTATCACTCCCGAGATTCTCCTCGGCGGTCTCGCCCTTGTATTGCTCGTCATCGAGCTCCTGTTCCCTAAGGAACACGCCCGAATCGTGCCGGTGGCCACCCTTGTCGGCCTAGTTACCATTCTCGGTGGGGTGGTGTTTAATGCGCCTTCTGCATATCTCAAGCAGGAGACTTTCAACGGCCTGCTCCTCCACTCGCACGGCGGCCAAGTCATGCGCGTGTTCTTCCTGCTCTCAGCGATTATGGTGTGCGTGATCGCTCGGGTAAGCCTCGCGAAACAGTCGCTACCGCGCGTCGAATTTTATCACATCGTGCTCGTGGTCACCGCCGCGATGATGCTCCTCGCGCAGTCCAACCATCTCGTTTTGTTCTTCGTCGCACTCGAGACGGTCACTATCGGCCTGTATATTTTGGTCAGTTACTACCGCACCTCGCTCACACTGGAGGCCGGCCTTAAATATCTCGTTATGGGTGCCCTCAGCTCGTCGCTGATGCTGTTCGGCATTGTTCTTCTCTATGGTGTCGCCGGCAACCCTGTGCTTCCCGCGCACACCGCGCAGAGCATGCACTACGGTCAACTCGCTGCATTCCTCGCGGCCAACCCGCATAACTTTCTGGCAAGTATCGGCATCGTCCTCGTGCTCGCTGGCGTTGCGTTTAAAATTGGTGCTTTTCCCTTCCAGATTTGGGTGCCTGATGTTTATCAAGGCGCGCCCACGCCCGTGACCGCTTTCCTCGCCGTTTCGTCTAAAGCCGTTGGTTTTACCGCGCTACTCGCGCTCGCCGGCACGGTCTTCGCTAGCTACGCTTGGCTTGTCGCCCCGGTGCTCACCTTCTTCGCTGCGACTACACTTTTGTTTGGCAACTTCGCTGCGCTCACGCAGCACAACGTCAAACGCCTCATCGGTCTCTCCGGTGTTTCCCACGCCGGTTTCCTGCTTCTAGGAGTTGCCGCCGTGAGTCGCGCTCCGATGGCTGTTGGGGCAATTTATTTCTATCTCTTTGCCTACTTGCTCGCCTCGTTCGCTGTGTTTGGCGTGATGGCTCACCTCGCTGGCGCTAATGACGCCGATCAAGAACTCGATCACTACGCTGGCCTCGCCAAGGACCGCCCGTTCCTCGCACTTGTGCTCGCCCTGGGCCTCGGCTCACTCGCGGGCATCCCGCCGCTCGTCGGCTTCATGGGCAAACTCTTTATCTTTATCGCTGCCTTCCAAGCTGGCCTCTACGGGCTACTCGCCATCGCGGTCATTGGTGTGGTCGTTTCGATTTATTATTATTTCGGTTGGATCAAAGCCGCCTTCTTCGAGACGTGGGGCAAGTCCGCTGATACTCCTGCACACCCCGAGCGCACCTCGGTTGATTTCGTCACGGGCTTCGCCCTTAGTGCGCTCGCCCTCGCTGTCGTCGTCCTAGGATTTTACCAAGGTCCGCTCGGCACCTGGCTCTCGGGTCGCTGAGTTTGGTTCATCGCCACCATGCTTCTGATCGGTCTCGATCTGGCGTGGGGTGAAAAAAATTCCGACGGCGTCTGTCTGATCCGTTACGCGCGTCGTCGCGCTCGCATACTCGGGTACGCTTACCCGCGCGGTGATGACGCTCTGATCGCCGCTTTGGTGCCCCACTTAAAGCCCGACGAGCCGGCCTTTGCTGCTATCGACGCGCCCATTGTGTGCCCCAATCCCACGGGCGCCCGTCCCGTTGACCGGCTCACTCATACGCTCTTTCACCGCGAACACGCCGCCTGCCACCCCGCCAACCTCACGCAATGCCCCCGCCCGCCGCGCGTTTTAGCGCGCCTCGCGACCGACTTGGGCTTTGTAGCGGGTTGGCAAGATTCCGGATTGCGCCTAGCTACTGAGGTATATCCGCACCCTGCGATGGTCCGATTCTTTCGCCTGCCACGCATCATCAAATATAAAAAAGGGCGGGTTGCCGACCGTCGCCGCGAATTTCGCCGCCTCCAGCGTCTCCTTCGAGCTTTGCTCGCTGCCGAATTCCCCTTTCTCACCCTAGATGCTGAAACGAAAATACTCCTCGCTGCCCCTTGGAGCAAACCGGTCGAAGACCGCACCGACGCGCTCTTCTGCGCTCTCATTGCTCTCTGGCACGTGCACCATCAAGGTGCTCGCAGCGAAATCCTCGGTGAGATCACCACGGGATTTATCCTGCTCCCCTCCAGCTCAAGCATGGCCAAACTGTAGAAACTGAGCCCAGGCACTTTCTGCGGCTTGCTCTTTTCACCCCACTTTGCGGCTATTGACTCGCTCATGAAAGTCACCGGCCTCGCCCTCGTTCCACCTCCGACCGCTGCCGATCTTCCCAAGGTCACACCCGAGTTGCTCGCCTCCGTCCTCGCGCGCTATTCGCGCAGCAACGAGGGCCTCGACGCCATTATGGCCAAGGTCGATATCGCTAACCCCGAGGCCTCCATTGACCGTATCCTCAAATTTGTTGATTACGGCCACGCATCTATAGGTGGCCTCACTGGCGGTCTCGCTATCGCCCTGGACGGCGTATCGATGTGGCTCGCTTATAAAATTTTCGAAATCGCGCAAATGGCCGACGGTCAGGAATCCTCCACGCGTTACATCACGATGGACGCCGCCAACGTCCCCACGGCCGAAGAACTCGGTATTCCCGCCGATCTCGCACCGCGTTGGCGCGATATCGTCTCCCGTTCCTTCGCCGCCTATCACGCCGAATACGCCCGTCTCGACGCTCTCGCCGTCGCCCAACCCGATCTTGTGCGTTTACCCCCCGACGCCAAACCAATCGTCGTCACACGCCTGCGCAAAAACTATGCTCTGGATCGCGCCCGTTATTTTATCCCGCTCGCCACGCGCACTAACCTCGGCCTCGTCCAAACTTCGCGCATGTGGGCTGTCACGGTTAAACACCTCGACTCGCTTCCGCACCCCGAAGCCCGTGCCGCCGCTGCGCTCATCCGTGCTGAACTCATCAAGCAATCCCCGCGTCTCACGCGTCACAGTTTCGCTGAAAAATCCTACGAAGAGCAATCTCGCCAAGATCTCGCCGCTTCGCTCTCGCTCGGACTTGCCCGCCTATCAGCCGCTCCGCTCGCTGATGAAGTTTGGGTGCATGTAGATCGTACTACCGCACCATTTCTTGCGGAGACGCAATCGGTCGCCGAGGCCCTTAAAGATCGTGGCAACCGCTACGCCCAACAAGGTACCGCCACTCGTCGCATGCGCGTTAGTTTCGCTTGGAACAATATGGCCATTGCCGAGCTCCGCGATCTCAACCGTCACCGCACCGGCCATCGTTATACGCCGATGATCCAAGCCGGCTTCTATCTCCCGCAGGAGATCACGCACGCCGCTCACTCGAAGCTCCTTGACGATCAAATGGTGCTCACACGCGAGCTCATGCAACGCGGCTCGGCCACTTACGTGTACTCTTTGCTACTCGGCGCACAGACGCCTTTCGAACATAGCACTCATGGTGATAAATTCATATACGAGGCCGAATTGCGCACCGGTATGGGTGCGCACTTTCGTTACGCTGATCATCTCTCCGCCGCTCTCCGCGCATTTTTCGCACAAGTACCTGAAGCTCGTGCTTGGGTGGTCGAAGGCACCGCGGAACCGGAATAGCCCATAGTCTCGTCACGCTCTTGTTCGATGAAAACTAGCTGCGCATCATGCCTGGTCCTAGCGTTAGTATTTCTTCCAAGAGTGTACGCTGCCGACCCGGCCAAAGTCGAATACACCGAGCGCAACACGTCCTTCGCGCCTGCGGCGAGCGTTACGCCGTCCAAAACCACCCCTGAGACTAACGCCACAATTCAACAGCGCCGTGTCACACCCAACGTCATGCCCCAATCCAGCACAACGGCCGACGAGCGGCGGGCTTCGACAGATGTAACCGAGACGCGCGAAAAAAAACTTCTCACGCCCGACTCCCACCGCCCGGAGTATAAGACACCCGAGCTTAACAACTACGATCACCGTCCCTCGAAATACCAGCCCGATACCGAGCACGAAAAACCTAAGTTAGTGGAACGTTACCGCACTAACGTCTCGGCGGATACCCTGTCTCACCAAGGTCGCTTTACCGCCGCTGACCCCACCACCAACGCGCGCATCAACCGCTTTATTTTTCGCCGTAACGTCGCAACTCCAACCGGCGCTCCTGCCGTTACACCTGCCGGATCTGCCCCTGCGTCCACGCCAAAGTAGTTTACAGTAATTTAGCTTAGTCCTTTTCGCGTCTTTTTAATCAAGATGTAGTTTGGCCTATTTTGGCGCGGGCCGCGATAAACTTACAACGGGTCATCTCGAGCGCCTAACACGTTCTTTTTCTGCTTCACGTTCCTCTTCAAGTCGTGCTCGCTCGCTGACGATTTGTTTTTGGATTTTATCTACGTCCTCTGCATTTTGCGAGGCATAGGCCTGATTTAATTGCTGCTTTAGAAAGATTTCCCGCTCCGCGATTTTTCCCTTAAACAGTGTGTCTACATCCGCGAGCCTAGCCTTTTTTTCGGGAGTGAGAGGTTTCTCTGCCGGCGAAGATTTATCGAGCCGTTCCATTGCAAGTTCGTAGGCACTTTTCATAGTTATCGAGTATGATGGGGTAAACCGATAGAATAAACCGAAAAATCTTCTGCGATTTATCAGATTTTTTTTGAACTCAGTTATTAGAACAAACTTCTGCCCTTCCACGCTTAACTGAAATACCTTTTCATCGGCCCGGTTTCCCGAAGATTAACAGCACGACATGCCCGCCGCGGACCAACCTGATTTTTTTGCAGAAGAGCCTGCGCCGAATGTGCTCGCTCAGGCCGAAAAACGTGCCGGCGCACATCAACCACTCGCCGCGCGAATGCGTCCTCGCCGTCTCGTCGAGGTAGTGGGTCAGGAGCATATTCTTAAGCCCGATAGCTTGCTACCGCGGCTGGTTGCGCAGAATCGCTTTGGCTCGCTCCTCTTTTACGGCCCACCCGGTTGCGGCAAGACTAGTATCGCCGAAGCCATCGCGCATGAGACGGGCAGTCGCTTCGTGCGCATCAACGCAGTAATGTCCAACGTCGCGGAGTTACGCGAAATCCTTGCTGCCGCACGTCGTCGCCCCGAGGCGGCCACGATTCTATTTATCGACGAGCTCCACCGGTTCAATAAATCACAACAAGACCTGCTCTTGCCCGATGTCGAGGAAGGCACCGTTCGACTCATCGGCGCGACGACTCACAACCCGGGATTTTACGTCAACCCGCCGCTACTTTCGCGCAGCCATCTTTTTCGCCTCGAGCCTCTTGCGCCGTCTGCCATCGCGGGGGTTCTCACCGCGGCTCTCGTTGATAAAGAACGCGGGCTCGGCGCGCGCGGTGTTAGCGCTGAGCCAAAGCTCCTAGCTGATCTCGCGGTACTATGCGACGGTGATTTGCGCCGCGCGCTTAATGCTCTCGAAGTGCTTGTGCTTGGCTTGCCTGAGTGCGCGCAGCTCACGGCGGGTGATCTTGAAGTTTTTGCCCGCGAGCGCCGGATTAGGTACGACGCCGACGAAGACGAACACTACGACACTATTTCCGCGTATATTAAAAGTTGCCGCGGTAGTGATCCCGACGCCGCGATGTATTGGTTGGCCAAAATGCTCGCCGGAGGCGAAGACCCGCGTTTTATCGCGCGTCGCCTCGTGATATTAGCCAGCGAAGATGTGGGCCTGGCTGATCCCCAGGCGCTCCCGCTCACAGTCGCGGCGCATCATGCGTGTGATTTTATCGGCCTGCCCGAGGCCGAACTTACTCTCGCGCACGCCACGCTGTATATCGCGACCGCGCCAAAAAGTAATTCCGCGACGCTGGCACTGGCCGCTGCACACGCCGCGTTGAAATCCGCTCCAGTTCAACCCATTCCGCTCCCACTCCGCGACAAGAGCGGTGTCGCCAGCAAGCAAAACGCGCACGGTAAAGGCTATCTCTACTCACACGATTTTCCGGAAAATATTTCGGGTCAAAATTACCTCGAAAAACCGCTGGCACTTTACTCGCCGAAAACCGCGGGCTGGGAAGCAAAAATCGCCGACCGCCTCGCGCGGTGGCAGGAATTGAGAATCCAACGTGCGCCATGATGTACCGTGTTTTATTTATTTTTACTGGGTTCTTAGTGATGGGCGTGCTCTGCGGTTGCGGCCCGGCCCAACCTGAGGTCAAACGCGTCATACGTGACGACGCTACGATCATGCGTGAGTGGCTCTACGGCCCGCGTTCCACCGAGTCGGGCGTCGTTTGGCAGTCAAGCGGCTTAGGGATTCGTCTTCTCGCAGCCGGCGCCGGTGTTGCGCCGACGCGCGCGGATCGCGTGCGTGTGCATTACCTTTGCACTTTGAAGGATGGAAAAGTGATCGACGATTCGCGCTCGCGGGGCGTGCCGGCGGATTTGGTGGTGAAGACGCTTATCGCCGGCTGGGCTGAGGGCATGGAGGTGCTCAAACCGGGCGGTAAAGCAGAGTTTTTTATCCCGCCCTCACTTGGCTATGGCACGATGGGCGGCGGCGGGGTGCCCGCGGGAGCAGGACTGATTTTTGAAGTTGAGCTGCTCGCAGTGAATCCCTCGACCGCCAAATAATTTTACCCCATGAACCCTGAAATCACGAAGCGTACGGATTGGAAACTTGATCCGGTGTTGATGATGTTTTTCGCGTTGGCTATCGCCGTCGTGATGACGTGGGTGGTGCCGTCGGGTAAATTTTCCCGTGAACCCAGTGGTTTGGTGAAACCGGGCACTTACGCCACGGTTACCAAAGAAATTTCTCCGGCTGCGCTACTGCCGCGCGCGGCAGAAGGCGCAAAACTGCAGCCGGCGAGTCCGGCCTCGATCGTGACCGCAATTCCAGCAGGTATGGTCAAGGCGGCGAGTCTGATCTTCATGATTACGGCTCTCGGCGGCATGTTTGGTGTGCTGCGGGCGACAGGCACCCTCGAGATCGCTATCGATCGACTTCTCGTTTTCACGGGTGGCAAAACAACTCTGCTGACGACGGTGCTCATGATTGCAATTTCAGCCGGGAGCACGTTTCTCGGGTTAATTTCAGAATATTTACTCATCATTCCGCTTTTTTTGGCACTTTCAAAACGGCTCGGGTTGCAGCCAATGTTTGGCTTCGCACTTGTTACAGTTTCAGCAAAAATTGGCTACATCGCTTCGGTGGCTAATCCAGTGATTCTAATGGTAGCGCAGCCTATCGCAGGTTTGCCCATTTTCAGCGGTTTCATCTTCCGGCTGGTGTTGTGGCTAGTATTTATGGCGGTCGGTATTTTTTACGTTATGCGACTCGCTCGTGAACCAGCGGTGATGATGGCCCCGATTCAGGCGACGTCTTTGTCCGGACGGCACACGGCGATTATCGCTATTCTTGGAGGGGCCGTTTTTACTCTAGTTTACTGCGCGGCAGAGCGTGATTGGCGTGACCCTGAGTTTGCGGCGTTCTATCTTTTTATGGCACTGTTGCTAGCGGCGGTGGGCGGGCTCGCGCCAAGGCGGGCGGTGCAGTGCTTAGTTGAAGGGATGCGCTCAATGGTACTTGCGGGATTTCTGGTAGGCATGGCGAAGGGAGTCGAAGTCATCCTGCAAAACGGGCAAATCCTTGATACGATTGTAAACGTGCTCGCGAGTTGGGCAGCTCATCTGCCGCGTGCTATGATCGCCATGTCCCTAGTCTTTATCGAAATGTTTTTAGGACTGCTTATTCCTTCAGGTTCGGCGAAGGCTGCAATCAGCATGCCTATCTTGGTGCCAGTGGCCCATGTCGCAGGCATTTCTGGTCAAACCACCGTGTTGGCCTATTTGATGGGCAACGGCCTGATCAACATGTTCGCTCCCACCTCGGGAATGTTACTAGCTTATTTGGCGACCGCAGACATCCCCTACGGGAAGTGGCTACGTTATTCGCTGCCGCTTTTCCTTGGACTGACTGCGCTAGCGTTGCTGGCTGTTTATATCGCGGTGGCTATCGGCTACTGACCCACGATCATATTAAGGCGCGATCGTGAGTTCGCCGATATCCGCTTGCGGCAGGATCGCGCGCAGGTGCTTGACTCCGGCGGGAGTGACTTTGCTTCCGAAGAGATAGAGTTGCCTAACCGCAGTTATACCGTCGAACGCGCTAAGCGCTTCGTCGGTGACGGCGGTCGAGCAGAGGTTGAGATAGGTAAGGTTTTTCAAGGCGCGGAGTTCGCTGAGTGTGACGCCGGTTAGGGCGGTGCGCTCGAGGTTCAGACGCTCCAAGGCAATAAAGGTTTTTAATGTGTCGAGACTAGTGTCGCTCAAGCGCGTGCCGCCTAATTCGGCTTCGACGATGAACGCGGAGATAGGTGCAAGGGCTGCAAGTTCAGCATCACCGAAGGATTTTTCGGCGCCGCGAGTCTGTAGCGAGAGGCCGTCACCGGTGCGGGCGGAAATGGCGGTGATTTTGACGCGGAGCTTTTTCTCTAAGGTGGCGATCTGCCCGCGCAGGGCACTGTAATCGCCGACGCGCGGTTTATAGGCGGGCGTCTCGGGTGTCGCGATGGATAAGCTGAGGCCGGAGAGGAGCGTTGAGATTTCGAGCGGGGCTTCTTTGACGGAGGCGATGAGCGTGTCGCGTGATGCTCCTTGCTTGATCCACCAACGAATAAGGGTGATCTCCGCCGCGCTCGGGCGGGCTTTTTTCTTGGGCGGCATAACTTTCTCGTCGCTGGGATCAAGAAGCATGCGTTGGAGCAGTTCGCTCCTGGCGGTATCGCCAGGTGTTACGGCGGGTTTGCCGGATTTTCCGCCAGCGAGGAGAGCGGCGAAGGTGTCCATACGATAATCGCCTTTTTCTTTATCGGCAGCATGGCAGGAAAAACAGTGCTTCTCGAGTATGGGGCGGACGGCGCCGCCGAAGACGGTATCTTTGGCGTAGGTTTCGGATATCGGTTTTTCCCGGATGTGTAGAATTTTTTTAATCGTGGGCGGGAGAGGCTCAGTGAGATAATCCTCACCGTGGGTGAGTGAGCCGCCTTGGTGGGCGGCCCAGGCGAGGGCGCTCAGACATCCAACAAGCGAAAGAACGTAGAGGATGCGAGAGCGAGCACGCATGATCCAAGCGAGTGCGGTGGCGATGGCGACAGTGATGCCTCCCCATAGGTGATTTTCCAGCGTTCCACCTTCGTGGCCATCGGCGCGCATGAGAGCCAAACCAGCGAATACAGAGAGTACGGCGCTTAGAAAACTAAGCGTGAGAACCGTACCGGCGGTTTCTCGCAGCGCGGCGCGGTGGCGACCCAGAATTTCCAAAAGCGGGACTAGCAGCAAAAGCGCGATTGGAAAATGAACGAGTAGAGGATGTAGCCTGCCAAGCAAGCGAAGCCCGCCACCGTGGGCTATGCCATCGGGTGCAAACGCCAGGGCGGCGGCGACCGTTGCGCCACTAAGTGCTGTGGCGACGGTTAGGCGGGGCAGAAGTTTAGGCTTATTGGCAGACATCAACTCGGGCAATACGGACAGAGGAAAAGAAACAGCGTGGGGCGCCCCGCCAGCATTTAAAAAATGCAGGCGGGGTGTTGAAAGAAACTCAGCTCAGTTTGCGCAGGAGCGTGAGGCGACCGATCGGGAGCCATTCGGCGACGAGAATGTCGCCGTTGTTCAGGAAGATCGCACCGTGCGGCGTGATGAATTCGCCGGGGGTGAACTCGGCGCGCGTTTGCGAGCGGCGGGAGCCGGTCTTACCATTGTGCGCGATGCCGTCGCCTAGTTGGGCGATGACGTTGTATTCTTTGTCGATAAGGCAGACTTGGCTGTCGAGGTCGGGGCAGAGCATGAGGTCGCCGCGCACATCGAAATGACAGGGTTGGCGGAGCTTGGTGTCGTCCTTAATTGTGCGGATGTGTTTGCCGTCGAGCGTGTAGGTTTGGATACGGCGGTTGCCGCGGTCGGCGATGACGAGTACGGGATCCTTGCCGCGTGTGTCGACGTATTGGCCGTGGGGGTTGTTAATTTCGTTGTCCCCTTTACCCGGAGAGGAAATCTCTCCGAGAAATTTGCCGTCGATTGAGTAACGTAGCATACGGTAGGAGCCGTAGCCGTCGCCGATGTAGAAATCGCCGTTGGGAGCGAAGGCGATATTAGTTGGGATGAATTTGATGGGTGCAGCGCCGTAGGCGGCGTCTTCCCGTGGGTAGCCTTTGGACCATACCACCTCGCCGGTGAGGGTTGTCTTGATGACTTTGGAGCGGGTGGTGTCGCAGTGGTAGAGAAACTCTCGGTTGCCCTCTTTGCGGACGCCTAGGCCGTGGGCGCCACCGCGCATGTCTTCGCCGAAGGCGCGGACGAATTTGCCTTTCGCGTCGTAAACGACGATGGCCTCCGGACGCATCGAAGTGCTGTTGACGGTATGGGCGACGTAGATGAGGCCTTGGCTGTCTTGGGCAAGGCCTTGGGTGTCGCCCCAGACGAGGCCTTCGGGGGCGGTGAGCCAATCGTGAATCATCTCATAGCGGTGCTCGCCGGAGCCGGTGATGAGTTGGCCGGAGCCGGCTTTGTTAGCGGCGCGGATGAATGGCGCGGAGAACGCGGTGACGGCCGCTGTGGCGGCGACTTGAGTGAGGAAGGAACGACGAGTTTGCATAGGGTGGAGGGGTTTGGAGTTGGGATTGAGGTGAGAAAAAGGGTTTAGGCGAGCAGGCCGCGAAGCACTTCGCCGTGGACATCGGTCAGTCGGAATTGGCGCCCTTGGTAGCGATAGGTGAGGCGTTGGTGGTCGATGCCGAGGAGGTGTAGGATCGTCGCTTGCCAGTCGTGGACATGTACGGGGTCTTTGACGACATTGTAACTGAAGTCGTCGGTCTCGCCATAGGCGATGCCGGGTTTCACGCCGGCACCAACCATCCACGTGCTGTACGCGGAGCCGAGGTGGTCGCGGCCGTGGCCGTCGCGTTTGGTGATGTCGCCTTGTACAAAAACAGTGCGTCCGAATTCACCTGCGAAAATCACCAGGGTGTCTTCGAGTAAGCCGCGTTGTTTAAGATCGTGGATGAGAGCGGCGGTAGGTTGATCGGTGTCGCGGCACTGGATCTCGAGTTGCGTGGAGAGATTGCGGTGTTGGTCCCATCCGCCGTGCATGAGCTGAATGAAGCGCACTCCGCGTTCGGCGAGGCGTCGGGCGAGCAGACAATTACGTGCGTAACTGCCAGGTCGGTTCACATCGGGGCCGTAGCTGGCGAGTGTCGCAGGAGATTCTTTGTCGAGTTCTAGAAGGCCGGGGACGCTGGCCTGCATCTTGAAAGCCATCTCGTATTGCGCGATTCGGGTGTCGGTCTCGGGGTCACCATGGAGATCGAGCTGGTGGTGATTGAGGCTGGCAATGTCGTCGAGCAGAGCGCGCTTCTGAGCACGGTCGAGACCGGGCGCATCATTGAGGTACAGGACAGGTTCGCCCTCACTGCGGAGGCGCACGCCTTGGAATTTGGAGGGGATAAAGCCGCTGCCCCAGTAATGTTCGTAGAAAAGTTGGCCGCAGGTTTTTTCGCGGTCTGAGGAAGTCATCACGACGAACGAAGGTAAATCGGCCGCGAGTGAACCAAGACCGTATGTGAGCCAAGAGCCCATGCTCGGCCGGCCGGGGATCTGGGAGCCGGTGAGGCAGAACGTGACGCCTGGTGAGTGGTTGACCGCCTCGGTGCGCATCGAGCGAATGAGGCACATATCATCGGACAAGCCGCCAATATGCGGGAGTAATTCGCTCAGCCAACGACCGGAGTGGCCGTACTGTTTGAACGGTTTTAACGCAGGCAAAATTGGGAATTTTTTCTGCGAGGCAGTCATCGTTGATAGACGATTGCCGCTACGCACGGATTCGGGGAGTTCTTGAAGGCGGAGTTTTTCGAGGCCCGGTTTGTAATCGAACAGATCGACTTGGGAAGGACCACCGCCCTGCCAAAGCAGAATCACGCGTTTGGCCTTGGGAGCGAAATGGGGAAGGCCGTTACCGGAGGCTGTTAATGCAGCTAGGGCGTCGGTGTTAAGTAACGACGTGAGCGCGGCTGCGCCGATGCCGGTGGCGCTGCGGCCGAAAAACTGGCGACGGGTGAGCTGGAGGTGCGCTTCGCTGAGGGGGTTCATGATTTGGTCAGCGTTTCGTCTAGGTTAAGAATCGCGAGGCAGACGGCGGTGTAGGCGGCGTGTTCAGCGGGGGAGAAGGTGAGATCGCGCGGAATAGCCCCGACTGTTAGAAACGCTTGAGCGGCGATGGGATCGGCGGTGAAGCGGGCGAGTTGTTTTTCCAGACTGGTGCGGAGAAGTTTTTTCTCGGCAGCATCAGGATCGCGGGCAAGGACTAGGCGGAAGGCGTACGCGAGCCGCGTATCGCGAAAGAATGCAGCACGGAGCGCGCGCGACGCGAGTGCACGCGCAGCCTCGATGTAGGTTGGGTCGTTGAGCGTGGTGAGCGCGTGCAGCGGTGTGCTGGTGATTGCGGTGCGTACCTTGCAGGTGTTACGCGCGGCGGCATCGAACATGTTGGAAGGAGCTACGGTGCGGCGCCAAAACGTGTAGAGACTGCGACGGTAGAGGTCTTCGCCGCTGGACTGAGGGTAGGTGAAGTCACGCTCTTTGGTGATCGCGAGCGAGTCCCAGATGTCGGCGGGTTGGTAGGGATAAACAGGTTTGCCGCCAAGGCGATCGACGAGGAGCCCGGAAACTGCGAGGGCTTGGTCTCGGATCATCATCGCGGGAAGACGAATCCGAGCACCGCGAGCGTAGAGGCGATTTTCTGGGTCACGCTCGAGCAGTCCGGGTGTGACGTTTGAAGATTGGCGATACGTGGCGCTGGTGACGATGAGGCGATGGAGTGCTTTGGTGTTCCAGCCGCCGTCCCGGTATTCTACGGCGAGCCAATCAAGCAAAGCTTGGTGAACAGGTGCATCGCTTTGTACACCAAAGTCCTCACTTGTTTTGACAAGGCCAAGACCGAAAAAGGTCTGCCATTGTCGGTTGACGATGACACGTGCGGTGAGGGGCTGCGCGGGACTCATGAGCCAGCGCGCGAGGCCCAACCGATTGCGCGGTGCATCGGCGGGAAGTGGCGGCAAAAACTCGGGCGTGGCGAAGGCAACTTTATCAAGACGCGTCTCGTAGTTACCGCGGTCGAGGATGAACGTATCGCGCGGTTTGCTGTCTTCCATGACCATGACGCGCGGGTAGTCGTCGACTTTGAGCCGGGCCAAATCGGCGAGCAGTTGGGCTAGCTCGGGATGAACCTGAGCGAGGCCGTGTTTAAAAAAATAGCGACGGAGGTCGCCGTTTTCGAGCTCAGGGCGTTCCTTGGCGGGGAGGGCGGCGGTGGCGCGGAGGGCGGGGAAAGGAAAGGTTTCGTCAGTGGCGATCTTGGCTTCCCAATCAACACGGAGTTTGACGAGCAGTTCGTCGGACTTGAGGGCGGCGAGACGGGCTTCGACGGCTGCGAGTTGGGCTTTGTGTTCGGGGGTTGCGAGATCGAGTACGGGTGCTGCGGTTCGGACTTTATAAGAGGAGCCGCCGACAAGTCCGGTTTCTGGAACTTTATTAAACGCCGCGAGCAGCGAGTAATAATCACGTTGGGTGATGGGGTCGAATTTGTGGTCGTGGCATTGGGCGCAGGCGACGGTGAGGCCCAGCCAGTTGGTAGCGGTGGTGTCGACGCGGTCGAAAAGGGTGACGTGGCGTTGTTCCTCAGGAATGGCGCCGCCTTCGCCGTTGAGGAGGTGGTTACGGTTGAATGCGGTGGCGATACGCTGGTCGATGGTGGGGTTAGGCAGGAGGTCGCCGGCGAGTTGCTCGATACTAAATTGGTCGAAGGGTTGGTTGGCGTTGAGGGCCCGGACGACCCAGTCGCGCCAGATCCATTGGAAGGTGTCGCCGTCTTGTTGGAAGCCGTTGGAATCGGCATAGCGCGCAGCGTCGAGCCAAGGCAGCGCCATGCGTTCGCCGTAGTGCGGGGAGGCGAGGAGGCGATCGACGAGGCGTTCGTAGGCGCCGGGTTTTTTATCGGCGAGGAAGGCGGCGAGTTCGGCGGGCGTAGGCGGGAGGCCGGTGAGATCTAGGCTGACGCGACGGATTAACGTCGCCCGCGGGGCCTCGGGCGATGGGGACAAGTTTTCGGTTTCGAGGCGGGCGAGGACGAAGCGGTCGATGGGATTTTGAATCCAGTTTTCGCCGCGGACGGCGGGCGGCGTCGGGCGCTTCGGAGCGGAGAATGTCCAATGCGGCGTGAACGGCGCGCCTTCGGCGACCCAGCGGCGCAGGGTATCTTTTTGCGCCGAGGTAAGGATGCGGTGGGAATCGGCGGGGGGCATCTGCTCGTCGTCCTCGGTCGAGAGGATGCGGGCGATGAGTTCGCTTTCGGTGGGTTGGCCGGGGACGACAACGGCGTTGGCGAGTTGGCCTTCGCGGGTGTCGAGGCGAAGCTTGGCTTTGCGTTTGGTGGCGTCTTGGCCGTGGCAGTAAAAACAGTTTTCCGCGAGGATCGGGCGGATGTCGTGGGTGTAATCGATCGGCGCCGGTGCCGTCGCGGCGGGCACGGGCACGGGCACGAGGGCGACGACGAGAAATAGCGGTATAGACCTTAACATGCGCGGTGCGATCAGGCGAGTAAATCAGTGATGACCTTAGCGGGCAGCACGCCTGTGAGTTTCTGGTCGAGGCCTTGAAACTTGTAGGTGAGGCGTTCGTGATCTAGGCCGAATTGGTGGAGAATCGTCGCGTGGAGATCGCGAATGTGGACCGGGTCTTTGACGATGTTGTAGGAGAAATCGTCGGTCTGGCCGTAGCTGAGGCCGGGTTTCATACCGGCGCCGGCCATCCACATGCTGAAGCAGCGCGGGTGGTGGTCGCGGCCGTAATCGTTTGGTTTGAGTGTGCCTTGCGAATAAACCGTGCGGCCGAATTCACCGCCCCAGATAACGAGCGTGTCGTCGAGTAGACCGCGCCGTTTGAGGTCGGTGATGAGGCCGTAGGTGGGGCGGTCAGAATCTTCGCAGAGCGTTTTGATATTTTCGGGCAGTAGGCTGTGGTTGTCCCAGCTGCGGAGGAAAACTTGGGTGAAACGCACGCCGCGTTCGGCGAGGCGGCGGGCCATGAGACAGTTGTAGGCGAAGGTGCCCGGTTCTTTGGCCTTGGGGCCGTAGAGATCCCAGGTGGAAGCGGGCTCGTTGGAGAAATCCGTGAGCTCGGGCACGGAGGTCTGCATGCGGAAGGCCAGTTCGTATTGAGCGATGCGGGCGTTGGTCTCGGGGTCGCCCACGGTTTCGTAGAGCTGGCGATTCACGTCGTTGACGCCGTCGATCATGGCGCGTCGGAGGTCGCCGTTGACGCCGGGTGGGTTGCTCAAGTGCAGGACCGGATCGCCGCCGGAGCGGAGGGCGACCGCGGCGTACTCGGGCGAGAGAAAACCTGAGGCCCATAGGCGGTTGGAGAGCGCTTGGACGTTGCGCGTGACGGGCATCTTCGAGGTGAGCACGACGAAGGTCGGAAGCTCGTCGTTGACGGCGCCGAGGCCGTAGGAGAGCCACGAGCCGAGCGAAGGTTTCCCGGGAAACATGTTGCCGGTGGTGAGCTGGAGAATCGCCGGCTCGTGGTTAATCGCCTCGGTGTGGAGCGATTTGATGACCGTGAGGTGGTCGGCGATTTTCGCGGTCCAAGGATAGAGCTCAGAGACCCAGTGGCCGGCGCGACCGTGTTGGGCGAATTTGTAAAAACTCGGGGCCACGGGCAGCCGCGCTTGGCTGGCGGTCATGCCGGTGAGAACTTGGCCGCCGCGAACAGATTCAGGAAGGTCGGTGTTGAAGAGCGATTGGAGGCCGGGCTTGTAATCCCAGGTCTCGAGCTGCGACGGTGCGCCGGCCATGAAGAGATAAATGGCGCGCTTGGCTTTGGGCGCAAAGTGCGGGACTTGCGCGGCGAGGGCGGCGCCGTCGGCGGGATGACTCGCGGCGCGAGCGGATGAAGCGCCGCGGCCTAAAATGCTCGCGAGACCGGCCCAAGCGAGGGCTTTGCCGGAGCGGCCGAGAAAGTGGCGGCGCGTCTCGAGGCGCAGCCATTCGTCCTTGAGCGATTGAGGCACGGGGAGGTGCCAGATCGTGGGGTTTTCGCCGCCGTGGTCGGAGCAGAGGTCGTGGGAATCGTGGGGAGCGGACATGGCGCGGGCGGTTACTTGGTGAGAAATTCGTCGAGGTTAAAAAACTGGCTGGAGACGAGCGTCCATTGTGCGAGTTCGACGGGATCGAGATTTTGCCCAACGGGCGTTTCGCCGACGGTGAGTAGGGCGCGGGCTTCGGCGGGATTTTTTTCGTAGTAAGTGGCGAAGGTGGCGCGTGTGCGTTCGAGGGCGGTGCGTTCGGTAGGTTTGAGCGCGCGGCCGAGCGTGAGCTGCGCGAGGGTGTCGAGACGCGCGGTGGCGTCGGGGGAGCTGGCGACGGCGCGCTCGGCTAGCTTGCGGGCGGCTTCGACGAATTGCGGGTCGTTCATCGTGACGAAGGCCTGCAACGGCGTGTTGGTGCGGGCGCGGCGGACGCACACAAATTCCCGCGAGGTGGCGTCGAATGTCTCCAAGCTCGGCGGCGGGGAGGCGCGTTTCCAAAACGTGTACACGCTGCGGCGGTGGAGATCTTCGCCGGTGCCGGGGACGTATTTCTTGGTGTTGGATTCGGGCATCGCGACTTCTTCCCAGAGACCGGGCGGTTGGTAAGGTTTGACGGGGGCGCCGCCGATTTTTTCCACGAGGAGGCCCGCGGTGGCGAGGGCGGCGTCGCGGAGCATTTCGCCGTCCATGCGGAAGCGCGGGCCCCGGGCGAGGAATTTGTTGCCCGGGTCGGCGGCGAGCAGCGCGGGTGTCACCGTGGCGGATTGGCGGTAGGTCGCGGACGTGACGAGCGTGCGGTAGAATTTTTTAACATCCCAACCGCTCTCGCGGAACTCGACGGCAAGCCAATCGAGCAACTCGGCGTGCGAAGGCCGGGCGCCCATGATGCCGAAATCGCCGGCGGTCTCGACGAGGCCGCGGCCAAAAACTTCCTGCCACATGCGGTTGACGGTGACGCGGGTGAGCAGCGGTTGCTCGGGGGTGAGGAGCCACTCGGCGAGGGCGCGGCGATCGGGGCGCACGCCGGCGGGGAGCGGCGGCAAAAAGTGCGGGGTGCCCGGTGCGACGCGTTCGACGCGGGCGTAATAATCGCCGCGTTTGAGGAGATCGGCGTAGGCGGGTTGGGCGCGTTCGCGGGCGACGAGGGTGGGGGCGCCGCCGCGCGTGAGGATGTCGATGCGGTTGTCGAGGACGGCGAGCTCGGCGGTGATTTTTTTCGCTTCGGCGTCGATCTGGCCGAGGAAGAATTTCTCGGCGACGACGAAGGCTTCGTCCGTGGTCCAGCGGCTGGGATCGGGCTGACGCGCGATGATTTCGGCAGCGACGTCTTCGAAGGGCAGGCGGGCAACTTCTTCGGCGGCGAGGGCGCGGTGGTAGAAGCGGATGTCTTGGAAACGGCCTTCGCGGAGCGGATCGGAATCGTCGCGACGGCCTAGATACGTGGTCGCGGCGGTGCGAATCGTGGTGAGGCTGGAGAGTTGGGATTCGAGCGCGGCGCGGCGGAAGAGGCGGATGTCGGGCGCGCTGCCATTGCGGAGCGGTTCGCTGTCGGTGTAACGCAGCGGGGCGGCGGAGGTGAGCAACGGGCGCCGCGGGTCGAGGTTTTCGCTGCGGACGGCGCGGCGGATGGCCTTGCCGTTGAGATAAACCTGGAGGCCGGCGGCGCGGCGGGAACCGTCATAGGTGAAGAAGACGTGTTGCCAATCGCCGTTGGGGAGGACGTCGCGCGAGACGACGGTGAGGGCGCGACCGGCGGGGCCGTCGGCAAGGTTGATGACTAGGCGATTTTTCTCGAAGAAGATTTCCCAGCCGCGGCCCGGACCTTTATCGGGCGAGTGATAACGCGAGAGCAGGGTGCCGTCGCCGGTGCCTCCGCCGCCGGGTTTGGCTCGGGGCATGAACCAGCCGCCGGCGGAAAAGGCTTCTTGGGCGTCGACGTCACCAGTGCGGCCGAGGGGTAGGCGCGTGAAAATATCAAAGCGGGCGCTCGGCCAGAACCACGATGATTCGCCCCAGACGAGGGGATTGGTGTCGGCCTTGAACGTGGCGGGAAGGGCGGTGCCGGCTAGCGGCGCGGAATTGGTTACGATGTCACCTTTGGCTTCGTCGAAGCGGAGGCGCAGTTCGAGACCGGCCGGAGAAACCGGTTGCGGACGAGCGCCTTTGGCGAGCCACGTCTTGAATTTGTCGGGGGAATTTTGCCGTAGCTCGTTGAGGCGCGTTTCGAGGGCGGCGCGTTCGGCGAGGGCGGCGTTGACGGCAGGCAGGGCGGCCTCGGTGGGAACGCGGAGGATCGGGAGCGGCGCCTCGATGTTAAAATCCCAAGGTTTGTCGGCGGTGTTGTTGAGAAACGCGGCGAGCTGGTAGTGATCTTTTTGAGAGATGGGATCGAATTTGTGATCGTGGCAGGCGGCGCAACCGGTGGTCAGACCGAGGAACGTCGCTCCGAAGGCTTCCACGCGGTCGCGCGTGAGGTTCATCGCCACTTCTTCGGTGACGGTGCCCCCCTCGTTGGTGGTGACGCTGCAACGCACGAAGCCGGTGGCGGCGAGTTCGTCGATGTTCTTGGCGGGAAGGAGGTCGCCGGCGAGTTGTTCGCGGACGAACCGGTCGAAGGGTTTGTTGGCGTTGAACGCGCGAATGACGTAATCGCGGTACGGCCAGATGGCGCGGTAGTTGTCGAAATGCAGGCCGTGAGTGTCGCCGTAGCGAGCGTAGTCGAGCCAGTAACGCGCCCGGTGTTCGCCGTAGCGCGGGCTGGTGAGGAGACGGTCCACGGCGCGTTCGTATGCATCGGGCGCGGGGTCGGCGAGGAAAGCGGCGACTTCAGCTGGAGTGGGTGGTAAGCCAGTGAGATCGAAGGTGACGCGGCGAATCAAAGTGGCTCGGTCGGCTTCTGGCGAGGGAGTGAGGTTTTCTTTTTCGAGTCGGGCATAAATGAAAGCATCGACGGGGTTTTGAATTTTAAGCTGTTGCTGTGCGAGCGTCGGCACGGCGGGGCGTCGCGGCGCGATGAAGGCCCAGTGGTCTTCGTAGACGGCGCCTTCGCTGATCCATTGGCGGAGCAGGGCGATTTCTTCGGGCTTGAGCGTCTTGTGCGCCTCGGGGGGCGGCATGACCACTTCCGGATCTTTTGAAAAGAGGCGGGTGACCACCGCGCTTTTCTCGGGCTGGCCTTTGACGATGGCGGGGCCGTTTTTGCGCGGGGCGAAGGCGTCCGTGGCGACGTCGAGACGGAGTTCGGCTTTGCGGGTGTTTTTATCCGGACCGTGGCAATGGTAGCAGTATTCGGAGAGGATCGGTTGGATGTGTTCGTTGAAAGAGACTTTCGTGGTGGCGGCTTTGGGGGTAGACGCGGCGACCGCTTGGGCTGCAGAAGACTGTGAACGACCCCAGCCCACCTGGGCGAGCAACAGCAGCGAGCTGGCGGTGATCAGACTAAAAAAGGTAACGAGACGAAGGCGGAGCATGGTCGATAACGTACAGAAGATGGTCGGGAATTTTTGAGTTAATCTGCGCCAGCGCGCGTGATTGAAATTTCAGAAATAAATAGAAGACGGAGCGTTTGGGGTCAGCGAGGCGCGGGGTATGACAAAAAAGCAAATTCCCTATCGCAACGACTGCAAGGGTTGAGCCTCACGATTTCAAAAAAAATATACTGAAATTTCAGAGCGACGTTAACCCGTGAAGGTGGTTCGAGCGCGGGAAACTTGGCTTAAGGGCTGCTCTTAAAGCTTGGCGCGCGCTGCTCGCTGAATCACTACAAATCATGGTTACCCCGCATTCTTCTGGCGCCGCCGAGGCGCCCAAGCCTTGGTATTACCTTAGCCTCACCAAGCAGATCATGCTTGGCCTCGTGCTCGGTGTGTTGATCGGCGTGGTCCTCTCGGGGCTGACCCCAGCCTCGCGTGCGGTTTGGGATTCCTGGCTCATATTGGTGCGCGATATATTTCTACACCTGATTAAGGTCATGATCGCGCCGCTCGTCTTCGCCAGCGTCGTGCAAGGCATCGCCGGCACCGGCGACATGAAAAAAGTCGGCCGCATCGGCGCGAAGGCGTTGCTCTATTTTGAAATCGTGACCACCGCTGCGCTCGCCGTCGGGTTGTTGGTTGTAAACTTCGCCAAGCCCGGTGTGGGCTTGAAGCTCGCCGGTAGCGCGGCGGCTCTAGGATCAGCGGCACAAAATAAACCGCTCACTTTGATTGAGACGATATTGCATTCGTTTCCAACGAGCTTAATCGACGCGATGGCTCGAAACGACGTGTTGCAAGTCGTGGTGTTTGCGGTGTTTTTCGCGATGGCGGTGATTGCCGCGGGCGAAGCGGGTAAACCGGTGTTGATCTGGTGCGACAGCGTCACGCAGGTCATGTTTAAGTTTGCCGGTATTATCATGAAATTCGCGCCGTTTGGTGTGGGTGCGGCGATCGCGGTCACGGTCAGCCATCAAGGAGTCGATGTGCTTTTTAATCTCGGTAAACTGGTCCTCACTCTCTACTTCGCGCTTGTGTTGTTTGTGGTCGTGATTTTCGGCGTGGTGGTTGCAATTGCGAAGGTTCCGTTGAAGGCATTTTTCCGCGCCGTGCGGGAGCCGTTTACGATCGCGTTTACTACTGCAAATAGCGAAGCGGCGTTGCCCAAGGCCTTTGATAACATGGAAAAACTCGGCGTACCTCGCGGCATCGTCGGTTTCGTTTTGCCAGCGGGTTATACGTTCAATCTTGATGGTTCCACGTTGCACTTGGCCGTGGCCTCGGTGTTCATCGCGCAGGTCGCCGAATCGACGACGGGTATCCACTTCGGTATCGGCCAGCAAATCACGATGATGTTGACCTTGATGATCACCTCAAAGGGTGTGGCCGCAGTGCCGCGGGCCTCTATGGTGGTATTGATCGCAGCGCTTCAATCCTTCGGTCTGCCACTTGAAGGGGCTGCGATGATTCTTGGCGTAGACGCGCTTCTTGATATGGCACGCACATCTGTCAACGTGCTCGGTAACTGTCTGGCTAGCGTAGTGGTCGCCCGTTGGGAGGGTGAATTTGACGACAAGAAGGCGGCCGAAGGTTTCGGCGCGGCTGATTTCAAAGCCTGATTTACTGCGACCTCGGCGCGGCCGCACGTCTGATTTACCGCGCGGCGGCGCGCGGTTTAGGCGTAGCGGTCTTCGGTCCAAGGATCGGCGCCGTTGGAGTAGCCGCGCACTTCCCAGAAGCCGAGTTTGTCCTCGGCGAGAAAGGTGATGCCCTTGATGAACTTGGCCCCTTTCCACGCGTAAAGTTTCGGCACAATCACGCGGGCCAAGCCGCCGTGTTCGCGCGCCAGTGGCGCGCCGTTAAACAACGTCGCGACGAGCACATCGTCGTCTAAACACGCTGCGAGGGGCAGATTTGTCGAGTAACCGTCGTAGCTCGTAAAATACACAAACTGCGCCTCGGGCTTCGGCTGTGCGAGTTCGTATAACGCCGTGAAAGCGACCCCGCCCCAGCGGCAGTCGTATTTGCTCCATGTCGTGACGCAGTGGAAGTCGCTCACATCTTCCACCTGGGGTAGGGCGTGAAAAATTTCCCAGTTCAGTGTGACCGGTTTTTCCACCAGACCGTCGAGCGTTAGGGTCCAATCGGCGGTGGTGATCGCGGGCTGCACGCCGAGATCAAGCACCGGAAACGCGTCGGTAAGTTTCTGGCCGGGAGGCAGGCGGTCATGAGAGGGCACGGCGCGCGCTGTGACTCCGCGAGCCTTTTGTTTCTCAGCCCATTTTTGTTTCGCCTCGATGTAGCGTGCCTTGGACATAGCGGAAAACGTGATGCGCGCGTAAGGTTTCGCAAGTCTGTCTACGCGGCTTCAGTCTCATCGGCTTGATCCATCTCGAGTGCCGCTTCAATGGGCGCGCGCCGTCTATGATAATAAAGGGCCATACCTCCCTGATAAAGAAAGGTGATTACACCAAAAATCGCGTTAGAGATATTCGCTACAATTCGAAGAAATTTATTTTCGTCTAATCCGGCGGCGGCAATCGTCTCGCGTTGCTCCGAGGACAGGACCATTCGCACAGATTCGAGGTCGAGGTGCTGCGAGCGATAGCCGACATAGGCCAGTACGATGACGAGAAGATACAACTGACTCCCGATAAGCCACGAGACACCGCGCTTGTCGCCTTGGCTTAATAAGCCAACGCCGTGCAACTCCAATGCACCTGCTCCGGCCACGAGCACACCGATGGCAGCGCCAGGGACGTCTTTGCTCGCCGCGCAGATCAGGCCGAAGACGCCTGCCACTACGAGTTCACTGATACCGTTGAAGCGGGCGAACCGCATCACACGGTATAAGGTCTCTTCGGGAAGCAAGGGCGGTGCACGCATGGAGAGTTGTCATTCCCGCGCCGAGCCCGAATCTCAAGCCTCTTTCCTTGGCCACTACCGAATCACAACGTCCGTTTCCCTTCCGCATCGAGTTCCCGCCCGAACTTCCGATCAGCGCGCGCGCGGATGAAATCACCGCGGCCATCGCCGAAAATCAGGTGGTGATTCTCGCCGGTGAAACAGGCTCCGGCAAGACGACGCAAATTCCGAAAATGTGCCTCGCTGCTGGCCGCGGCCAGCGTGGGCGTATCGCTTGCACGCAACCGCGTCGCGTCGCCGCGCTGTCGATCTCGCGACGTGTCGCTGAGGAATTGAACGTCGAATGGGGTCGCGAGGTCGGCTGTAAAATACGTTTCAATGACCAGACCACGCCGGCGACCGTAATCAAATTTCTCACCGACGGTATGTTGCTCGCCGAGGTTCAGGGTGATCCGTTGCTGCGCGACTACGACACGGTCATCATCGACGAAGCCCACGAGCGCTCGCTCAACATCGATTTTCTCCTCGGCCATCTACGCACGCTGCGTTTCAAGCGGCCCGAGCTGAAAATCATCATCACCTCCGCGACGATCGACACCGAAGCATTTAGCGCGGCCTTCGACGGCGCGCCCATCATCAAGGTCGAAGGTCGCACGTATCCGGTCGAAGTCATCTACGCGCCGCTCGACGGATTCGGCTCCGATTACGACGAAAACGACGAGAACGAAGAAAAATCCGACGCTGCCGCCGTCGCCTCCGCCAAGGCTGAGGCACTGCACTACATCGATGGCGCCGTCGAAGCCGTGGAACGTATCGCGCACGAAAGCGAGCGCGGCGACGTGTTGGTGTTTTTGCCGAGCGAGCGCGACATCCGCGAAGTCGGCGATCTGCTCGAAGGCCGGCGCTTGCGCGACTGCGAGATCGTGCCGCTCTTCGGCCGGCTCTCCAACGTCGAACAACAGCGCGTCTTCGCTCCGACGCAGCGCCGCAAAGTCGTGCTCGCGACTAATATCGCCGAAACATCACTCACGATCCCCGGTATCCGTTTTGTGGTCGATACCGGACTGGCGCGGGTGAGCCGCTACACGGCCGCGGCGCGTACGCGGCGTTTGCCCATCGAGCCGATTTCCCAGTCCAGCGCCGATCAACGCAAAGGCCGCAGCGGCCGTGTCGCCGAGGGCGTGTGTATTCGGCTGTACTCGGAAAAAGATTTTCTCGAGCGCCCGCGCTTTACCGAACCGGAAATTCGGCGCGCGAATCTGGCAGACGTCATTTTACGGCTGAAGGCTTTTGGACTAGGCGACATCGAACGCTTTCCCTTTATTAACCCGCCGGCGCCGAAAGCGATTCGCTCGGGTTACGTGCTACTCGAGGAAATTGGCGCGTTGGCCACGGAAGAAACCGGGGACCTCGTGCGACCGCTGACGCCCGTTGGGCGCGAACTCGCGCGGTTGCCGGTCGACCCAACCGTCGGGCGCATGATCTTACAGGCGCGCACGGAAAAAGCGCTGCGCGAAGTCCTCGTCATCGCCGCCGGCCTGAGCATCCAAGACCCGCGCGACCGGCCGATGGATAAACAGCAAGCTGCCGATGCCGCGCACCGGCGCTTTGCGCATCCGGATTCAGATTTTCTTACGCTCCTAAATATCTGGGAGGCGTTTCATGATGAGTTTGAGCGGCTGACGCAGGCGAAGCTGCGGCGGTTTTGCCGCGATCATTTTTTGAGTTACACGCGCTTGCGCGAGTGGCGCGACGTGCACGCGCAATTGCTCGATACCTTGCGTGAGCGGGAGGCGTTTCGGATGTCTTCAATTTACGACGGCACCCGCGAACACGCGGAGCGAAATCCGGATCAGCCTTTAGCGTTTGGCACGCCCGGATATCGGGCGATTCACCGCAGTATTCTCTCCGGCTTGCTTGGCAACATCGCGCAACTCGACGAGGACAACGGCGGATATAAAGCCACCAACGATCGGCGCGTGGGCCTGTTTCCTGGCTCGGTTCTGTTTCGGCGCGAAGAGCCCAAGCGCGGTAAACCCGATCCCGCTGCTTCGCCTAAAAAAAGCCCGAAGACCCCCCGCTGGATTATGGCAGCGGAGATGATGGAGACGACGCGTCTGTACGCGCGCACCTGCGCGCGTCTCGATCCGTTGTGGGCGCTTGATCTCGGCGCCCATGTCGTGCGTGTGGCGCACAGCGAGCCATTTTGGAACGAGGAGGCGGGGCGCGTAATGGTGAAACAACGCACGCGCCTCTACGGCCTTGAACTCGAAAGTCGCGCCGTGGGCTATGGAAAAATTAATCCCGTGCATGCTACGGAAATTTTTATCCGCGAAGCGCTTGTAAATGACACCGTTGTTTTTCCGCTCGATTGTCTGCTGCATAACCGCGCAGTGCGGGCGAAAATTGAAAACGCGCTTACGCGCACACGCGACACGGGTTACCTCAATCTCGATGAAGCGATTTATCGTTTCTACGCAGCGCGTCTTATCCCGGAGGAAAATCCGCAGCACATTTCCTCGGTCGCGGAGTTGGTCGATCTCGTTCGAGAACATCGTGGTTCGGATCCTGATTTCCTCATGCTTGAGCCCGAGGATTTACGCGACCCTGAGACGTTGCAGCACGACGCAGTGGCGTTTCCTGAGGCGCTGCCTTTGGCGAATTCAGCCTTGCCCCTCGCGTACTCTTATAAACCTGGGCAGGCAGATGACGGTGTGACACTCGACGTGAACGTCCGTGATGCTGCGACGCTCACAAAGGCCGTGCTCGATTGGGCGGTACCCGGACATCTTGAGGCTAAGGTGGAGCATTACTTGCGTGCTCTGCCGAAGGAATTGCGTCGTGCATTTGTGCCGTTGAATGAGAGCGCAAAAAAATTTGTGGGCTGGGTCGTAGCGCGTGACCGACTCACGGACCGCCGCGAGACGTTGACCGAGGCCTTGGCGGCAGAGTTGCGCGAACGTTTTCGGCTCGGTGTGCAGGCAAAAATTTGGGACGACAAACCGTTGCCTGATCATTTACGCGTCCGCGTGCGCGTCGTGAATGATAATGGCGTCGAGCTCTGCGCGAGCCGCGAGCTGGGGGAGATCCACACGGCGCTGCAGTTGCGCGTCCGCGAAGCGACGGTCGCCGTGGCGAAGGCCGAGCCCGAAGTGTGGCGCCGCGCCCGCGCTCAGTGGGAAAAATCGCCGCAGACGACCTGGACCTTTGGTGATATCCCGGCCCGCGTGCGCGTCAGTGAGCAGGCGGGCGTGCCCGTCGAAGCGTTTCCGGCACTCGTGGTGGAAAATGACGGCGTGGCGTTGCGGCTCGCGCGCTCGCCGGAAGAAGCACAGAAGGCGACGGCGCGAGGAATTTTTGCGTTATTGGAATCTAACGTTCGCTACGAATTGGGCTGGCTGGAGCGCGACTTAAAGGCGCTGCGCGAGCTCGGTGCTTTGTTGGCGACGCTGGTGCCTCTGGCGGATTTACAAGTGCACGCGCTGGTTTCGATTCGGACGTGGGTTTGCGATGCGAAACGCGTGAATGCGCTTACGACGAACGCGTTTGGCGCGGCGGTAGATCGGGCGAAAGCAGATCTGCGTGGGCTGGTGCCGCGGTATGTCGAGCAGTTGCGGGAGATTCTGACGTTGCGACTTTCGCTCGAAGTGCACGCTACACCGTACGCTGGATTGGCGGGTGATTTGGCGGCGTTGTTGCCTGCGGATTTTGTCCGGGCGACGCCGTATGCGCAGCTCGCACATTTCCCGCGTTATCTCAAAGCCATGAAGCAACGCGCGGATCGTTGGCGGCAAAATCAGGTTAAGGATACCGAGCGCGCGCGCCAGTTGGCGCCTTACGTAGCCGCGGCGGTGAAGCTGAGAGACCGTGAGGACGGCGTAGCGTTTCGGTGGTGGTTGGAAGAATTTCGTGTGAGCCTTTTTGCGCAGGAACTGGGGACGGCGGAGCCGGTTTCGGCGGTAAAATTGGATCGATGGCTGGCCAGTTTTGGAAAAACGGGCGGTGTGGAAACGAAGTCCGAGGTGCCGCCTAAACCAGTGGCGGCAAAACCCCCTGCGTCTGCGCCGGTTGCGCCGTTGGCGACAGTAAAAATGCCGGACAAAAAAAGCGGTCCACTCAAAAATTTCGGCGCGTTGGATAAATTCATCCAACGTTAGCATCCCGACGTTGCGATTTTCCCCCAGCTTAGTTTAATTTAGCACGATTTCCCCGCTAGATGTTTCAACCCTTTTCCTCCCCGCTTCGCGCTCCTGTCGCCATTTTGTTCTGCACTCTGAGTCTCTCCAATCCTTTAGCCGCCGCTGAGCCGGTGCAGTTCGCGCGGGACATCCAGCCGATTTTTGAAGCGAGCTGCGTGCAATGCCACGCGCGCGGTAAAGAAAAGGGCGGCTTCAGCTTGGAAACACGGGCTGATTTTCTTGATGGCGGTGAAAATGGAATTGCGGCGGTGGTGGGCCATAGCGCGGAAAGTCCGGTGATGAAACTCATTACGAGTTTGGATGCGGAGACGGTGATGCCGAAGAAGGGTAAAAAACTTACACCGCAACAGGTGGCTACTTTTCGCGCTTGGATAGATCAAGGCATGGTGTGGCCGCAGGAAATTACGTTCTCCAAACACGAGCCGGCGAATCTGAGGCCGCGGGAGTTGGCGAGTTTGGCGGTGCCGGCTGCGGCGGCAAATCCCGTGGATGGTTTTGTCGGGACGCTTATGGCGCAACAGGGCATGAAATGGCCGCAGCTAGTCGATGATCGATCCTATGCGCGGCGCGTGTGGCTGGATACGATAGGGGTCTTGCCGCCGCCTGCGGAATTAGAGGCATTTGTCACGGATAGGACTGCGGGCAAACGCGAACATCTCGTGGCGCGGCTTCTCGAAAATCGTCAGGCTTACGCGGAGCATTGGCTGACGTTTTGGAATGACCTTCTGCGCAATGATTACAAGGGCACCGGCTACATCGACGGTGGGCGTAAGCCGATCACCTCCTGGCTTTATACGGCGCTCGCCCGAAATATGCCGTACGACCAATTCGTCGCCCAGCTCATTAATCCCGGCGCCGAAGCCGAGGGCTTTACCAACGGCATTCTTTGGCGTGGCGCGGTTAACGCTAGCATGGTCCCGCCGATGCAGGCGGCACAGGGCATCGCGCAGGTGTTTCTTGGAGTGAATCTCAAATGCGCTTCCTGCCACGATAGTTTTATTAACGAATACACCCTTAAGGACGCTTATGGGCTCGCGAGTGTTTACGCGGACGGACCACTCGAAATTGCCGAGTGCGATAAACCCACGGGCCACATCGGACAGGTCAAATTTTTGTACGGTGAACTTGGGTTGATCGACGGCAAATCGGACCCAGCAACGCGCAAACGACAACTCGCTGACATCATCACCGGTCGCTCGAATGGTCGCTTGCCTCGAACGATCGTGAACCGCCTTTGGCAACGTTTTATGGGCTACGGTCTCGTCGAGCCCGTCGATGAAATGGATAAACCTGCGTGGTCGCCCGAGCTCATGGATTGGCTCGCGGAGGATCTCGTGGCGCATGGCTACGATCTTAAGCACACCATCACGCGCATTCTTACTTCGCGCGCCTATCAACTGCCGGTGGTCAACGTCGGCGAGACAGAGGAGCATTACGTGTTTCGCGGTCCCGGCGTGCGTCGCCTAAGCGCCGAACAATTTTCTGATGCACTAATGACGATCAGTGGTACAGAGCATGCCTCCAAAGCCGATGCGCGGTTGAATCGTGAAATCGCTTTGAAGGAATTAGCCTCAGTAACTTTACCGCTCCAGCCCAAGTGGATATGGACTAATAATTACGCAGCCACCAAGACTAAGCCGGCGGCAGTGGTGTTCAAACGCGAAGTGACGCTTGCGACGCTCCCAACAGAGGCGTTTATCGCGATCGCCGCTGATAACAGTTATACGATCACGATCAACGGCCAAGCTTACGGGGCCTCCTCGAAACGCACAAGCGCTGGGCCGGACCTGATCGATATGCGGGGAAAGTTTAAAGTGGGTGTGAATACGCTGAGTATCATGGCGATCAATCTCACGCCTGAAGGCGCCACACCGATTCCGCCCGCCGTCGTCGGGCCCAACGGCAAAGCCTTACCTTTTGATCCTAAAGCGCCTCAACTGGAATTTCCTGCTGAGGCTAACACTACCGCGGGGCTCATCCTTTACGCACGTGTGCGTTCGGAGGGCCAAGTCATGGATTTTGTCTCTGATGCGACGTGGACCACTGATGTGGGGCCGGTTTTTGAACTCGGCGGTGTGGACCTTGCACCTTGGAAACTTGGGGCTAGTTTTATGGAGCTCGCGGCGGCTAAGCCGGAAAAGCTACCCGTGTTGCGTGCCTCATTGTTGGCGGCGGATCCATTGATGTCGGCGCTGGGTCGGCCCAACCGCGAGCAAGTTATGACCGTGCGCCAAGGTACGGCGACGACGTTGCAAGCGCTTGAGTTGACCAATGGCGCAACACTCGCTGCTGCTTTGAAAATGGGCGCGGAGAAAATCATAACGATCGGGCCTAAAAACTCAGCTCAGTTAGCGACGTCGCTTTATCGCCAAGCTCTCAGCAGAGACCCAACAACGGTCGAACTCGCGTTCGCTACGCAGCTCTTGGGTTCGCCGGTTCAGGCCGAAGGCGTGGAGGATCTGCTTTGGGTGCTGGCGATGTTACCTGAATTTCAACTGATCTACTGAGTTCCTATTTCACCTGCTTGCCCTAACATGAACCTCTCCCGTCTCATCGCCCAGCACACGGCTCGGCAGGCTCGTCCTGATTTGTGGTCGCGTCGTGATTTTTTAAAAACGGCGTCAACGGCTACCCTCGCAGCGCTCGCGGCTGGAGCTCCGCGTCCGCTTTTCGCGGCTGGTGAATTGGAAAAAATCGCGCCCACAGCAGATCGCGTGATTGTGCTTTGGATGGCGGGCGGAATGGCGCACACGGAGACGTTTGATCCTAAGCGCTACACGCCTTACGCGCCTGGGCTCGACCCGAATGAAGTATTGAGCACGTTTCCCTCGATCCCGACGAGCGTTGACGGAGTGCATTTTTCGGCGGGGCTTGAACATCTCGCGCAAGTGATGGATCGCGGGACTTTGATTCGCGGTATGCAAGCGGCGGACCTCGGTTTTATTCTTCACTCGCGTCATCAATTTAATTGGCACACAGGCTACGTGCCGCCGCAGACGGTCGCTGCGCCACATATCGGCTCTTGGATGGCGCGCACGCTCGGACCGCTCGATTCGGCGATGCCGGCATTTATTAACATCGGTCAGCGTTTCGATCTCGGTGAAGGAGAGGAGCTGAAGGCCTTTACTACGGCGGGATTTCTCGGCAGCGAGTATGGCCCTTTCAACGTGGCCTTCCCAGAGCAGGCAGCTGATGCAGTGCGGCCGCCGTCGGGAATGAGCCCGGGCCGTTTTGCTAATCGGGAAAAATTTTACCGCGAGTTACTCGCCGCTAGCCCGATTGGGCGCGAAGGCAGCGGCTTTCAAAAAGATTCGCTCCTGCGTTCGATGGATAACGCGCACCGCCTGCTCAGTTCACCAGCGGCTAAGGCGTTTGATCTCTCGCTCGAGCCGCTTGATCGAACGCGAAAATATTTTCCTGGTTTTGAGCCCGGCATGCGGTTTGACGCGCCGCGCGATCGTTTTGGTGCAAAATACGAAGAGAGTATGATCGGGCGGTTTGGTTTGGGATGTTTGCTCGCACGGCGACTCTGCGAAGCGGGAGCACGTTTCATCGAAGTTACGACGGAATATATACCCTTTCTCAATTGGGACACGCATGAGAACGGACATGCACGGCTCGTAGGCATGAAGCAGATGATTGATGCGCCCATCGCTCAACTCGTACTCGATCTTGAGGAACGTGGAATGTTGGAGCGCACATTAATTGTGATCGCGAGCGAGTTTAGTCGCGACATGATGCTCGAGGGCAAGCCGGAGAAAACCGTGAAAGACCAAGTGCCAGTGCCGGCAGTGCTCAACGATGCAAAATTCTACGGTATGCACCGGCATTTCACGGCGGCCGGGAGCGTGTTGATGTTTGGTGGAGGTATGAAGCGCGGCTACGTCCACGGCGTGACTGCGGACGAGCGTCCGTGCAAAACGATTAAAGATCCTGTTACGATCAGTGACCTACATGCGTCAATTTATCGTGCGGTCGGAATCCCCGCAAATCACGGTTATGATGTTGAGAAGAGGCCGTTTTACGTGACCGCCGATGGTAAGGGCAAAGCAGTGCGGCCGTTATTTGCCCAGGGCTAATAGGCAGCCAAATTTTAGATGTTTTTTTCAACTGATTCCTAATCCACATAATGAAATTCATACTTCTCCTCACCACTTTGATGGTAACGGCTACGGTTTCCTGCGCCAAGGTCCTTACTCGTAGCATTCCCTACGAACACGCGGGCGTTAAACTCGAAGGCTATATGGCTTACGATGACGCCAAAGTATCCGCCAAAAATCCTGCGCCCGGCGTGCTCGTAGTGCCGGAGTGGTGGGGCTTAAACGACTACGCGAAAGGTCGCGCCGTCCAGCTTGCGGAGCTTGGTTATGTGGCGTTTGCGACCGATATGTATGGTGCCGGTATCGTCACTACCGATCCTAAAAAAGCGGGCGAATTGGCCGGACAATTTTACGGAAAACCGCTAATGGCACAGCGTGCTCGGGCAGGGCTTGATCAGTTACTCGCTTCTGCGCTGGTGGATAAGACACGTTTGGCTTCGATCGGCTATTGCTTTGGTGGAGCGGTGAGTCAGGCGCTGGCTTACAGTGGTGCGCCCCTCGCGGGCATAGTGAGCTTTCACGGTTCTTTGATTCCGGCTTCGCCGGAGGCCGCGGCGGCGAACAAGGCCAAATTTCTTGTGTGTCACGGTGCTGTCGATCCGTTCATTAAGCCGGAGGAGCTTGCCGCGTTCTTGAAATCAATGAATGACGGTAAATTTGATTATCAATTTGTGAGCTACGCTGGAGCGATCCACGCCTTCACAAATCCGAAGGCGGATGAGATGGCAAAAGCGTCGGGGCTTGTCGGCGGTATCGCTTATAACGCGTCGGCGGATCTTCGTTCTTGGGCGCACCTGCGAGGTTTTTTTGATGAGATTTTTTCGGTGAAAAAAGGATGAGAATTTTCGTTGCTCACCTACGTCGGGTATTTGGATCAGCGCTTGCGGGACTCGCGTTAGTGTGTAGCAGCGGTTGCCTTGCCACAAAATTGGTTACAGCCCCGCTCAATCTCGCTGGCACAACAGTTGGAGTGGCGGGTGACACGGCGGAGGCGGTCTTGAAGACGTCTGGAAAGGTTATCATTGGATCCGTGCGAGCGACGGGTTCGGTCACCGATAAAGGGATCACCGCGGCGGGTAAATTGGCTCGCGCGGGGATGGTGACGTTTATCGATGCGGCAAACGGCACGGTGGCGCGTGTGCCGTGGGCGCAAGGCATGGATTTATTGGGAGGCGCGCAAGCGGCAAAGGTTCAAGTCGCGATGCGGGCGATCCAAGTCATACGTGCAGGAAAAATAGTGCCCCGTTTGGCGAAGCCCAAAGTTTCATTGCCGCTTGAAGCAGGTGATGTCGTGCGCGTAGGAGAGGTTGGCTGATATTTTAGCCGCGCTGGCCGACGCGGAGGATGTAGCGTCCCGAGCGTCGGATTAGACGTAGCGGCGCGGCAAACGTAGCGGAGAGTTGCGGCGCTGTGAGTGTGCGGGCACGCGCGCCGGCGGCGACGACTCGGCCGGCGCGCATGAGCAGCGCGTGGGTGAAACAGGGCAGGATTTCCTCGACGTGGTGCGTGACCAGGACGAGCGCGGGGGTGTTTTTTTGACGCGCGAGCCGATCTAGAAAACGTAGAAAATCTTCGCGGGCGACGGGATCGAGGCCCGCGCAGGGTTCGTCCAGGATCAAAAGGCGAGGGCGGGCCATGAGGGCGCGGGCTATGAGGACGCGTTGCCGTTCGCCTTGGGAGAGAAATTGCCACTCACGGTTGACGAGGCGGGCGGCGCCCAGCGAGCGGAGAAGTTTTTTCCCAGCGACAATGTCGGCGCGCGTAGGTGTAAGCCAAAGATCGAGTTGGGCGTAGCGGCCGCTGATGACCGTTTCGAGGGCGGGCTCGGCGGCGGGCACGCTGGCTTGGAGGGCGCTAGTGACGATTCCGATTTGGAGGCGGAGCTCGCGCCAGTCAGTTTCGCCGTAGCGCTGGCCTAATAAAGCGATGTCGCCAGAGCTAGGCGAGAGATAGCCGAGGAGCGCTTTGAGGAGCGTGGTCTTGCCGCAGCCGTTGCCGCCGAGAATCACCCAGTGTTCGCCGCGTCGGACGCACCAATCGAGGCCGTGGAGAATGACGTTGTCGCCGCGGGTGACGCGGAGGCTGGAGACTGCGAGTATCGGGGCCATGAGAGGGCAGGATGAAATCTGGCGCGGCGCGGCGTCAATCGCCGCAACGGAGGCTAGGGTTGCGTGGGGGCGCCGGACGGTGCACGGTACGTGTACGCGAGAGTTATTCGCGTTTCAACGCGCATCGAATTATGAGCACCATCACCGTTTACACCTACGCGAACTGCGACAGCTGCCGCCGCGCCGTGAAATGGTTGCGGGCGCAAAGATTGGTGTTTGTAGAAAAACCAATCCGTGAAACACCACCGAGCGCGACGGAATTGAAGGCGATGTTGGCGGTGCAGGGCGGGGAGTTGCGGAAACTTTTTAATACCTCTGGTTTGGACTATCGAGCTCAGGGACTCGGGGCGAAGTTATCGACGATGATCGAGGCGGATGCGCTGAGGTTGCTCGCCGGCAATGGTAATCTCGTTAAACGCCCTTTCTTGTGGCGCGCGCCGGATCAAGTAGGTTTGGTGGGTTTTGACGAGGCGCTCTGGAGTGCGGCGTTACTCACCACATGATCACCTCCGAGCCCAAGGTGATCGAATTGCGGATGCGTGAGATCGCCCAGCTATTTAATTCGCTGGATCCTTCGCCATTTCTTGAGCGCGACTTGGATGCCAACGCCGAGGAATTTATTGTGAGCTGGGCGGCGGAGATACCAATTCACTACGAGCTGAGGTTGGTGATTCATCTGGCTTCATCACCCACGCCGACGGTCGATGTACGCGAGGCGGTGCGCAGTTATTTTCAACATCGGGCGGAGCACAAGCAGCGGGAGTTCTCTCAATTGTTGTGGCGTGGGCGGTTGAGTCTTTTGGTGGGGGTATTGTTTCTGGCGGCCTGTTTAGGCGGAGCGGAGTTAGTGAAATTATTATCCGTGGGTGCCGTAGAGAGAATGGTGCGCGAGGGGTTACTTATTGTGGGTTGGGTTGCGATGTGGCGGCCCTTAGAGATTTATTTGTATGATTGGTGGCCTTTACGCACTGAACGGAGGAATTTGCAGCGGCTTGCGCGAATGGAAGTAACTGTCATAGTCCCTGCTTAATCGTTATGAATCCGCTGCAATCCACCGTTCGCTGGCTCGCCACGCACACGTTATTTCCTGTGAGTCGGCTCGATGCGCGTGCGGAGGCCATGATCTGCGTCTCTGCGCTCGCGGCGGCCGAAGAGGCGGCGGCTATGGCGGCCACGAGGCACTTGGTGAAGTCGCGCGATACCGCCAAGGATGCGGCGCTGCGCTCATACAATCACCGTCGCAATATGGTTCATTACGTCTGCGATAACGCGGCAAAGGTCTGAGCTAGAGCGAGCATTGGCTTAGCTACGCGACGCGGCCTCAGCGTGACGTTGATCCGTTTTTCATAATGACGCTTTTCGACTCCCACACGCATTTGGAATCGTTCGCCGAACGCGGTGAAGTTGCGGCTGTGTTGGAACGTGCGGCGGTGGCGGGGGTCGCGGAGATGATCGCGATCGGTACCTCGCTGGAGGATTGGGCGCTTTATCGAAAATTGACTGCTGAGCACGTCGGCCGCGTGCATTACACAGTAGGGCTGCACCCGTGCGCGGTGGAGGCGAACTGGGCGTCAGCGGTGGGGCAGATTGAGGCGTTTTGGAAGGACGGCGCGGTGACGTCTCGACCGGTCGGGCTCGGTGAGTGCGGTTTGGACCGGTTTCATCTGCCAAAGGAGGATTTAGTGAAAGCCGGGGAGATTTTTGCGTGGCAGCGGGCGGCGTTTATCGCGCAGTTGGAGATCGCGCGGACACTGAGTTGTCCGCTGATTGTGCACTCGCGCGGGGCTTTTCAGGAGTGTGTGGATTTGATTGATGCGAGTGGTGTCGCGTGGGAGCGGGTGGTGTTTCACTGCTTCACGGAAGGAGTCGCAGAGATGGCGGAGTTGCAGCGTCGTGGGGGCTATGGGTCGTTTACGGGTGTCTTAACTTACAAATCTGCGGACAACGTTCGGGCTGCGGCACGGGCGCAAGGTTTGGGGCGCTTGATGCTTGAGACGGACGCGCCGTACCTGACGCCGATGCCGCATCGGGGCAAGCCGAACGAGCCGGCATTTTTGCGCCACACAGCGGAATTTGCTGCGGGAGTCTTTGGGGTGAGCGTGGAGGAAATTGCAACGACGACGACGACGACGGCGCGGCGGTTTTTCGGGCTTTGACGTCGGGCACAAAAAAGGCGGCCTTAGAGGGCCGCCGGAAAGGCAAGGGTCGGGGAAGCTGGCGTTCAGGCTTCGTCGAATTTTTTGGCGAAGAGCGCGTCGAGTTCGGCGAGCATCTGGGCGGCGTCATCGCCGTTGGCTAGGAACTTGACCTTGGAGCCGTTGCAGGCGGCGAGCATCATCAGGCCCATGATGCTCTTGCCGTTGACCTGTTCCTCGTCCTTTTCGACAAAGACATCGGCTTTGAACTTGTTGGTGATGCGGACGATCATCGCTGCAGGACGGGCGTGGATGCCCATCTTATTCTGCACGATCAACTCCTTGGTGAGAGGTTGGGTGGCAGAGGGTATGGCGTCGCTTTTGTTCATGCAGGAGTGGCGGGACTGAGGGATCAACATCTAGATGCTTACCTCGGCTTGCAACCTCAAAGCCGGGCGTTACGGTGGTGGGGCGATGTCGAAACTAGCGCTCGTCGTTCCCTGCCGCCTCGAATCTACCCGCTTCCCGCGCAAGCTCTTGCACGAGATTAGGGGTAAGCCGCTGCTGCTCTGGGTGGCAGAACGCATCGCGCGCGAGGCGCCAGAGATTCCTTTGTATTTTGCGGTGGATCATGAGCTTTTGCGTGATTGCGTGGAGTCGCGGGGGTTTCGGGCAATTATGACCCGCCCTGACCATGCGAGCGGTACGGATCGGTTGGCGGAGGCTAATGCGGTGATCGGTGCTGATCGGGTGATCAACGTGCAGGCGGATGAGCCATTGGTCTCGGCGCGGCAGATCCGAGCTTTGGCGGAATTGATTGCGGGTCCGGCAGATATGGCGACTTTGGCGACGCCGTTCACAACGGCGGCAGACTTTGCGAATCCGAATCAAGTGAAGGTGGTATTGGCGCCAGGCGCGCAGCAGGCTTTGTATTTTTCGCGCTCGCCGATCCCTTACGCGCGGGATTTGGGTGGACGGGTGGACGATGCGTGGGTGCGGGTGAATCCGTGTTTCAGGCACCTCGGCCTTTATGCTTACAAGACGGCATTATTGCAGAAATTCGCCAGTTTACCGGTCGGTCGTTTGGAGCAGATCGAGAAATTGGAACAACTCCGCGTGCTTGAAAATGGCTACACGATCGCATGCGGGCTGACGGTGGATCCGACAATCGGCGTTGATACGCCGGAAGACGCTGAGAAATTCGAGCGTTGGCTCGGCTGAAGATCGAGCTGACGCGTTTTTTTAACCAATGGGCAGGCTAGGACCTGCTCAAACGATTAGATTTTACCAGCTTTGCGGGCAGCTACCATGTTGTAAAAGTCGATAAAGAGTGGATCGGCGTCGTTCGGTCCGGGGGCGGCTTCGGGGTGGTATTGGACGCTAAAGACTGGAAGTTTGGTGTGGCGCAGGCCTTCTACGGTGTTGTCGTTGAGGTTGATCTCAGTGACCTTGGCGCCGTTTTTCTCGAGGCTGGCAGGGTCGGTGGCGAAACCGTGGTTTTGAGCGGTGATGGAGACTTTACCGGTCTCGAGGTTTTTTACTGGTTGGTTGCCGCCGCGATGGCCGAATTTGAGTTTAAACGTCGTGCCGCCGAGGGCGTGCGTGAGCATTTGGTGACCGAGGCAGATGCCGAAAATAGGGTAATCGGGAATAAGCTTTGTCACGGTTTGGTGGACATAGCTGAGGGCCGCGGGATCGCCGGGGCCGTTGGATAGGAATACCGCGTCGACATTATGCTCGCGGATTTCTTCGGCGCGGGTTGTGGCCGGGAACACGTGGACATCGAATCCGTGGCGGACGAGTTTACGAAAGATGGTGTGTTTCGCACCGAAATCGAAGGCGGCGACTTTGAAGCGCTTTGCCGGTGGGGGCGGAGCTTTGAAGGTGGTGCCGACGGGCAGGTATGCTGCGTTATAGTTCGAGGCGTCGCTCGCGGACCAGAGGTAGGGAGCTTTGCAGGTGACGTCTTTGACGTAGTCAGAACCGGCCATGTCGCGCCAGGAGCGGGCGATTTTCACGGCTTCTTCGTCGGAGAGAGGCAATGTGCTAAGGCAGCTCTTCATCGCTCCGTCCACGCGAAGTTTTTTGGTGAGAGCGCGGGTATCGATCTCGGCTAGGCCAGGGATGCCGTTTTTTGCTAGGTAGGCGTCGAGGGAGATTTCGCTCCGCCAGTTAGAGACAACGGGTGAAAGTTCGCGGATGACAAAGCCGGCGCACTTAGGGCCGGAGGATTCCTCGTCGGCGGGCGTGAGACCGTAATTGCCCACTTGCACAGCGGTCATGGTCACAATTTGGCCGAAGTACGACGGATCGGTGATGATCTCCTGATAACCGGTCATGGAGGTGTTGAAAACGCATTCTCCGGCTATGGTGGCGGCGGCACCAAATGCACGGCCGCGAAACACGCTGCCATCTTCAAGGGCTAGGACTCCGGGTTTGAACGTGGACATTAAAGCCGAACGAAAAGACGTCGTGTGCCCCGTGCCAAGGGTTTTGTGCACCTACGAGTCACTTGGGATGGAAAAAATCTGAACGGCTTGGGCTGTGTAAGAATTGCTAGGAATCGCGTTGGCCATTTGACAGCGATGGTTAGGCGCCTAATCGTCTCGTTCCTCCACCCTCGATGCCCTACACTGAAGATCGCTCCGCCTGGTATGAAGGCCAAGGCCTCTGGCAACATGTCCCCGCGAGCGACTGGAACGATTGGGTTTGGCAGCTTAAGAACCGTCTGACGAGCGTCGCCCAGCTCGAGGAGCATATGACGCTGACCCCTGATGAGAAGGCTGGATGCCTCTTCGCCAGTCACAAACTCGCCCTAGCGATCACGCCGTACTTTTTTAATCTTATAGACCGTAATGACCCGCAATGTCCTATTCGCCAACAGGTGATTCCGCGCGGTGGGGAAGCGATCCTCAGCGAGGAAGAGACGCTCGATTCACTCGGTGAAGACGAACATTCACCGGTCCCTGGTTTGGTGCATCGTTATCCTGATCGCGTGTTATTTTTGGTGACCGATAGGTGCGCTGCGTATTGCCGCTATTGCACGCGAAGCCGTCTGGTTTCCAACGCTCAGGATTACAATTTTCACCCCGAATTTGAGCAAGGGCTGCGCTACATCGAAAATCATCCGGAAGTCCGCGATGTGCTGATTTCAGGCGGTGATCCGTTGCTGCTGTCGGATAAGAAACTCGATCACTTGTTCGGGCGATTGCGCGCGATCAAGCATGTGGAGTTTATTCGAATCGGCTCGCGCATCCCGGTGTTTTTACCGCAGCGCATCACGCCGGAGCTGTGTGAGATTTTTAAAAAACACGGGCCGATCTGGATGAGTATCCATACTAATCACCCGAAGGAAGCTACAGCGGAGCTACGGGCTGCGTGCGAGCGCTTGTCGTTCGCTGGTGTGCCCCTAGGTAACCAGACGGTTTTACTCAAAGGCATCAACGACGACGTCGAAATCATGAAGGCTCTTATGCACCGCTTGTTACGGATGCGGGTGCGGCCTTATTATATCTACCAAATGGATCTGATTACGGGTGGAGCACACTTCAAAGTGGATGTGCGCAAAGGTATCGAGATCATCCGAGCTTTACGCGGGCACACGACGGGTTACGCCGTACCGCAGTACGTGATCGATGCACCGGGTGGCGGGGGCAAGGTACCCATCAATCCCGACTACGTCGAAAAAATCTCCGATACCGAGGTCGTATTCCGCAATTACGAGGGCCAGCAATTTCGTTATCCGCTGACGCATACGCCGCGTCCGGCTGGAAATGATGGAGAATTATCCGGAGTCGGTGCTCCTGAAGCTTCCTCAGGGCTCGCCTCTTCTATCTTTAAGGACTGAAGGATAGTAGGTTAAGATTTTCGTTTCTTTCGGTAGATTTTTTTGAGCGTTTTGCGCTTTTCCGCATCTATCTCCGTGCAGTTAGCCACGTCCTGGTAAGACGCTGGTCGTTAGCAGTTCTTAAGGTTTGCTTGGTGTTAGGTCACAAGAGCCGTCCCTTAATCGGGGCGGCTTTCGTGTTTTCAGAGGGCGAACAGGGTGAAACAGCGTCACCTAATTTATTTTTAGATTTTTTTGAGCGTTTTGATTTTTAGCGCATCTATCTCCGCGTAGTCACCATCGTCCTGGTAAGACGATGCAGGTTAGTTGTTTTATACGGTTTGCTTGGTGTTAGGTTACACGAGCCGCTCCTTCATCGGGGGCGGCTCTTGTGTTTTTAGGTGGCTGGCCGTGTTTGAAGGTTTTTCTTGCCAGTTGGCTCGGGACGCCGCTTTTTCCGCATCGCCTGTAGGGGTGTCTTCCGCGGAAGACTGAGATTGCGGCGCGATTCGGCCGTTGGACCCTTCGAACCTGAACGGATCATGCCGACGAAGGAAACAGCAGGCGCGGATTGCGCCTTTTTTAAGGGTGCGACTCGCGCCCCTTTTTTCGGGAGTCAGTTCAGGACGGGCCTCATCCACCATGAAACGTCCCTACCTAATCTTCCTCTCGATTATCGCCGCTTTTTCGGCGATTTCTCTCGTGCACGCCCAGGCGAACTCGCCAACGGCATCCGCGCCGACGGTTACACTCGCTCCGGTGCTCGTTACAGCGGATCTGTGGGCTTCGCCGTTGGCGAAGTTACCCGCGAGCGTTACGGTGTTTGACGATGGCGCGCTGCAGGCCGGTGGGGTGCGGCACTTTGGTGATTTGGCAGATCAAATCTCGAATCTCACGTGGACCGGCGGCACTTCACGGCCGCGTTACTTTCAAATCCGTGGCATCGGCGAAAATTCCCAATACGAGGGCGAAACTCCCGATTCTGCTGTGCGCTTCATGGTCGACGATATGGATTTCACGGGTCTTGGCACGCTCGGTGGCACATTCGATGTGAGCCAAGTCGAGGTGTTGCGCGGGCCTCAGGCTGGGGCCTTTGGCGCGAATGCCGCAGGCGGCGTCATCAGACTCGTGACCAACGCGCCGACACCGTTCTGGACGGGACGCGTCGAGACCAACGCCGGCCAAGACGCCTTACGCGAAGGTGGTTTCGCAATCGGTGGACCGCTCGTCACGGCTAACCCAGAGCGCTTTATGGTGCGCCTCGCTGTGCACCAAAGTAACAGCGATGGCTTTCGCCGCAACGTCACTCTCAACCGTGACACCAACGCCCGTGACGAATTCACCGCTCGCCTCCGATTCAGTGCCGTGGTCTCGCCTGTTTGGCGCTGGGAAGGCTCCGTTTTATATTCAGATGTGAACAACGGCTTTGACGAATTCGCGCTCGATAACAACGGCCGCCGCACCTTTAGCGACCAACCCGGCCGTGACGAGCAACGCTCCACGGCCGCCAGCCTTCGTGGTACCTACTCGGGACTGGCTGGCGCGCGCCTCACGTCCGTGACCGGCGGCAGTCGCGTTAAATCCGTTTACTCATACGATGATGATTGGACCGCCGCGTCGTATGCTGGCTTTAGTGACCTTCGACGTACGCGCTTGGTCTTCAATCAAGAACTTCGCCTCGATTCTGTCGCTACGCGCGCCGCGCTCGGTTGGATCGATCGTTGGACGCTCGGCGCATTTTTCACCAACACCGACGAAACCAGCTCCTACACCGATAAGGATCCCTATGACCTACGCGGTCTCAATACCCGTTATAACGCCGACAACTTCGCTCTGTTTGGTCAGATCGCGCACGATCTGGCGGCGCACACGCGTTTGATAGTGGGCCTCCGTACTGAGCGCGTTAATCTCGACGGCAGGGGAACGAAGATCCGCTATCGGGCCTCGCGTAGATCTTACGATCCGGAAGTCACGTTCCGTCCGTTTTTTGATGATACGCTTCTTGGTGGCAAGGTTACCCTCGAGCATGATCTCACGACGGCCGTGCTCGCGTTTGCCTCCGTCACGCGTGGCTACAAGGCTGGCGGTATCAACATCGACGCTCGTATCAGCCCCCCGGCCGATCCGCTCACCTACGGCACCGAGCAACTCTGGAACTACGAAGCCGGTTTTCGCGGCCAAGCGATGGACCACCGGCTCACGGGTGAAATCACAGTGTTTTACCTCGATCGAACAGACACGCAGGTACGCGACTCCGCTGGCTTCGGTGGCAACTATCGCTTTTTCACCGCCAACGGCCGCAGCGCCCATGTCGCCGGCTTCGAGGCCGCCGCGACCTACGCCGTTACGCCGGCATGGTCGTTCCGCGGCACGCTCGCTCAGATGAGTTCGCAGCTTGATCCGTTCAAGCTCACCAACGGCAATACGGGCGGTGGTCGCACCCTGGCAAATACCCCGCGCTACGGCTATACGTTTGGCACTCATTTTCACCAGGCTGGTACGGCGGGAGTTTTTGCCCACGCCGAGATTGTTGGCCGAGCTACGCAATTCGACTCGAATAACCAGAACGAGGCCCGCCGTGCGTTCCATCTTTACAACGCCAGCCTCGGTTACGCTTGGCAGCAATGGACGTTTACGGTTTGGGGTAAAAATTTGCTCAACACGCGCTACGAGAAACGCGTGTTCTACTTCGGCAACGCCGATCCTGATTACATCGAGACGCGCTATGAAGCTCGCGCCGATCCACGCCAGCTCGGGGTTAGCGCTTCGTACCGTTTCTAAGTTTACCCGCCACGAGCATCTCGATGCGTTAAAGACGCACGGGATGCTTCGTGTTCAGCGTTGAGCGGCGGCGATTCCGTCCTCACGTTTGCCGCATGATCGGACTCCAAGACGGCGCGGGAGCGCTCGCCAAAAAGAAAAAAGCGGAACGTGTTTTTCCTCTTCATCTGACCGTGCTCGGCACCGAGCCGCGCGTCTGGCGGGTCTTGCTCGTGCGCGAATCGATGTGGTTGTCCAGGCTGCATGATAGCATTCAAGTGGCGTTCGACTGGTTTGATTATCAGACGCACGTTTTTAATTTTGAGGACCTGCGTTTTGGTAATCCCCTCAAGCGCCAGGAGGTTCTGATCGAGGACGATCGCGACATTTCTTTGGCGGATCTCGATCTGGAGAACCGCGCCTCGTTTACTTACGGCTATAATTTCTCTGAGGGCTGGGTGGTGGATATCCGCGTCGATAAACCGGTGCAGATGGAGAAGGGCCTGCGTTATCCGCATTGTCTCTCAGGCGAACGGGCGGGCCCGCCGGAGGATTGCGGTGGGATTGAGGCTTTTCACGACATGCTTGCGTGCCTGCGCGAACCGGAAACGGATCTTGGCCGGGAGTGGCGCGAGTGGATCGGCCCCGACTACAATCCCGAGGTGTGCGACTTAGTTAAACTCAACGCAGCGCTCCGGCGTCTTACGAAATAAGGCCGTAGCGCGCGTTTTAGCATCGGTGGCTCAAGGCGCCGGGGTGATCCGAGCGATGCGGTTAGGCAAGAGCACGTAGAGTGCGCCGTCTGGGCCGCCGATTACGTGGCGGATTCGGCCGATGTTTTTGAAGATGATTTCTTGGGCGACAACTTTGCTATCGACGATTTCTACGCGGCGGAGTTCTTCAGCGGCGAGCGAGGCGACGAAGAGTTGGTTTTTCCATTTTGAAAAAAGATCGCCGGTGTAGAAGTTGGCGCCGCACGGGGCTATAGAAGGCACCCAGTAAGTGAGCGGTTGTTCCATGCCGGCTTTGGCGGTGATGTCGACCATCGCGGTGCCATCGTAATTCATGCCGTAGGTGATGACGGGCCAGCCGTAGTTGAGGCCTTTTTTGACCAGATTGAGTTCGTCGCCGCCGCGAGGGCCGTGCTCGGCGTCGAAGAGTTCGCCGGTTACGGGGTGGAAGGCGAGGCCTTGCGGGTTGCGGTGGCCGTAGCTCCATATAGTAGTATCGGCTTTGGTGTCACCGACGAAGGGATTATCAGCGGGGATGCGGCCGTCGTCGTGGAGGCGATGGACTTTGCCGTTGGGGCGCGTTATATCTTGGGCGTGCGGGCCTTGGCCGCGTTCGCCGATGGTGAAGAAGAGATAACCTTGGCGATCGAAGGCGATGCGGCCGCCGAAGTGGACGCCGCCGGCTTTAATGTAGTGCTCAGGTTTGCCTTGGTAAATTGTCTGCTGGTCGATGAGGGCGCCGTCTTTGATTTTGCCGCGAATGATGCGCGTGAGACTGACTTTGGCGCCGTCAGCGTTTTGCTGGGGATCGCTGAAGGCGAGATAGAGCCAGCCGTTTTTTGCGTAATCCGGATGAGCAACGACGTCGAACAGACCGGCTTGGCCGCCGGTGTCGACGGCAGGCACGCCGCTCAGGGGGCGATCGGCGAGTTTGCCGTTTTCGATGAGATAGAGGTAGCCTCGTTTTTCGGTGACCACGGCTTGGGTGGGCGAGAGGAAGGCGAGAGACCAGGGTTCTTTGAGTCCGCCGACCCAGGTGTTGAGTTGGTAGGCGTGGAGCTGACTCTGCGCCGTCATGGAATCGGCGGGTTTGACGAATTGAGTTTTTTCGCGGGCGGCCTTGGCGCGGAGTTCGCGGATGTAGATGACCATCGCGCGGATTTCTTTATCGGGAATCGCGGCGCCCCACGCGGGCATACCTTTGTCGGGAAAGCCGGTACGGATGCTTTTAGCGAGGCTCTCGTCGTCGCCGCCGTTGGTCCAGACGTCGTCGAGCATCGAGGGGGCCATAGCGCCCTCGAGATTTTTGCCGTGGCAGTTGGCGCAAAGGAGTTGGAAGCGCTCGGCGACGGTGCCTGTGCGGACGGCTTGGGCGGCGAGGCGAGGGGACGTCAACGCGGTGGCGATGGCGGCGAGGGCGAGGAACGAGCGAAGGAGGTGGGGGCGGGGGAGAAGCATGCGCCGCCCAAGAAAGCTAGTGCGGGGCCCGGCGCAAGGTTCAGAATGCGCGGGCAACAAAAAATATTAGCGCCGGTTTAAACTTAGGTGGCCTGAAGCCGACTCTGACGGCCCCGGGGTTAAGGCGATTTTTGCCTCAACTCCTAAGGGTTCACCTGGCGAATGCGGAGCGCGATATAGGGTTTACCAGGAAGCGTGATGGATTTGCCGGTGAGGTCTTCGAAGATGTAGTCGTCTTTTTTCTTGGTGACGAAGGTGCCCGGGATGGGCGTGACGGTCATCGCCCACGTATCGAGAACCTCGATCTTAAAGGTGAGGCCATCAGAAAGTTTATTTTTGTTAAGCTCGAATCGCCAGGAGGTGGGGCGTTCTTTGCCGAAATAAAGCAGGTAGTATTCGCTGGGTTGGCCGCCGAAGCGAGGGTCCTGCCATTTGTCGATAGGGTTGATGCCTTCGGCGGGGCCCTCGGCCATGACTTGGCGGAGAAATGCGATGCGCGCGGGACTTTCTCCGCGCAGGATGCCACCCTTGGCCCACCAGATAACATCATCAGCTGGGTGGAGGTACGTTTCACCATGTCCGACGTAGGTGCCAGCGATGTGGCCGTTCCAAAAACGAAATACCATTTCCTCGGCGGAGAGGTTGCCCCAGCGGCGGGGGAGATCGCCCTCGTATTTTACTTCATCGTAAACGACGGGTTTGCGGTAGGCGTCGCGGTAAAGCTCAGCTCGGCCCGGCTCCTCGACGGCGGAGCCATTTTGAATACTGGCGTGAGTGACCCAGGGTTGGTTGTGGTTGTAAATCAGTGTACCGTTGTGGATGGAGCGCAGGTGCGCGTACGGATCGCTCTCCTGAACAATGAGGCCGAAGCGGTCCCAGTCCGATTCGGTTTTTTCTTTCATAAAATCGTATTCGTTGGCGAGGGACCACCAGATGTTGCGATAGGCGGCGAGTCGGGCGATGACGTAGCGCAGGTAGCGATCATCGCTCGCGGCGTCCATGCGATCAAATCCCCAGCGACCTTTATCGTAGGGGTGAAACAAAATGATATCGGCCTCGATCCCGAGTGCGCTCAACTGCGCGATCCGCTTTTCGAGGTGGTTAAAGTACTTGGGGTTAAACCGGGTGAAATCCCACGACGACGGTGGTGTGCCAACGAAGGGATAAGACGGCGGCTCGTTTTTGTTCCAGTCGTAGTTTTTGGGAAACACGCAGAAGCGGATTTTGTTAAACGGAGCGCCGGCGAGGGTGTTTAGCGTTTGTTCCTCGAGCGTCTCCCCTTGATGCGTCCAAACATAGGCCGTGGTGCCGAGTTGGTGGAAAGGAGTGCCGTCGGCATAGGCAAAATGATAGGTGTGAGCTACACGCACGGGGCCGTGGTTTTTGGCGCTAGGCGGGGTGACGATCACCGTGCCGGTTTTTCCATCAAGCGCTTTACGGTTACTGCGTGTTATATAACGCCATTCGCCCGTTTTCTCTGGCATGAATCGTACGCGGTATTGTCCCTCGCCGTCATAGAAGCCGGTGACGTTGATCGTCGTGTTTCCCTGCGTGAAACGTGCGTTCAGTTCGACCTCGAGAAACGGGTTACCGCTGGATGGGCCGGTGAGGTTGAGCTCGAATCGGTCCCATAACTCGACCTGCGGTGGCTCTGCGGCCAAGGCGAAAACATGAGCGAGACTGAAGGCCAGAAAAGGCAAAAGCACACGGGGGTTCATGTGTCACTAGCGTGGAGCAAAGTTGAGTAGTGTCGAGCAGCGGAGTTTTTAAGGCATGGAGCGTTTGCGGAAAATAATCACGTGCTGACGAGGGAGTCCGCGAAACGTCTCCACGTAGTCGAGGGGTTGCGCGGTCATCTCTAGCTTCACCTGCGCCTCGGTCATTTTGTGTAGAGCTTTGATCGGCACCGTAGAATCCTCGCCGCGATATTCGATAAACACGACGCGTCCGCCGGGTTTCAGACTCCGACAGACGGCTGCGATGAATTCTGCGGGCCGGCTGCATTCGTGGTAAACATCGACCATAATCGCCAGATCGACGGGCTGGGGGAGTTTTGGATCGTCGACGGTACTGATCACTCCTGTGACGTTGGATACGCCGCGCTCTTTCATTTTCTCCGCGAGCAATTCGATCATCTCGGGCTGAATATCGACGCCATACACTACGCCGCGCGGCCCCACGGCCTGCGCCATGCGCCAGCTAAAATAACCTGTGCCGCAACCCAGATCTGCGACGATGTCACCGGGCTTCAGCGCGAGGGCTTTTAACACCAGATCGGGCCGCTCCTCGGTATCGCGTTCCGGTCGCTCGAGCCAGGGTGCTGCCAAATGTGTCATGTAGTGGGCGATCTCGCGGCCAAAATAATACATCCCCAGACCATCGCGCGTCTTTTTACCCTGTGTATACAGTGTCGGCTCGCGCAACGTTTCTGCCGCTGCAATCCAAGAGTGCGCGTTAGCTCCGAGGACTATAAGTATGATCCACGTGCGGGTGCTGGGGCTGCGCCAGAGTGGGGGGCTCATCCGCGAAACGTCCGGCTGGCGCCCCGGGTTGACAAGGGAAAACCCGATTGTGTTTCGGGGTTGAGACTTTTCTGCCGTCAGATCGTCTTAATGGTTTCCGTATGACTCTCCGCCCCACTTTGCTCGTCATCCTTGCTTCCCTTTGTGCCGCCCCAATGTATGCCCAACGCGGTGACCGCGCCGGTGAAGTGCAACAGCCACCCGCCGCACACATCAAGGTTCCACCCGCGCCTGTGCTTGCGCCGAGTGACGCGCTAAAAGCGTTCAAGATCGCCCCAGGTTTCCGTATCGAACTTATCGCCGCTGAGCCTCTGGTACACGATCCGATCGCACTCACGTTTGCGCCCGATGGCCGTCTCTGGGTCGTCGAGATGCGCGGGTATATGCCCAACGTTGACGGTAAAGGCGAGGACGCCCCCATCGGTTCCATCGCTGTGCTCGAAGATACCGATGGCGACGGCCGCATGGACAAGCGCACGGTGTTTCTCGACGGCCTTGTGATGCCGCGCGCGTTTGCGCTCGTGGACGGCGGGCTCTTGGTCGCCGAGCCGCCGCACCTTTGGTTTGCTCGGGATAAAAACGGTGACGGCATCGCCGATGAAAAAATCGAGATCGCCTCCGACTACGGCCAGACCGTAAACCCCGAACACACCGCCAACGGTCTCATGTGGGCTCTCGACAACTGGATTTACAGCGCGAATCACACTGCCCGCTTCCGCTACGTCGGTGCCGGCAAATTCAAGCGAGAATCCACCATTACACGCGGCCAATGGGGCATTTCCCAAGACGACACCGGCCGCATTTTTTACAATAGTAACAGCGACCCGCTCCGCGTTGATGCCTTACCCTCGGCCTACTTGCGCCGTAACACGGCGTTTATCGCCGAGGGTAACAACGTAGCCGTCGTGCCTGAAAACCTTCGCGTCTGGCCCGGCCGCGTCACCACCGGTATCAACCGTGGCTATAAATCTCTCGACGATGATGGCAAAATGTTTGCCGTCACTGCCGCCTGCGGCCCGGTCATCTATCGTGGCGCATTATTTGCGAAAGAATTTTCCGGTGATGCCTTCATCTGCGAACCGGCCGGTAATCTCATCAAGCGCATCGCGATCACGTCCAGTGACGGCACTGTTAAAGGGCGCAACGCTTACGAAGGCACCGAGTTCATTACTTCGACCGACGAACGCTTCCGTCCTGTTAATCTTATCAACGGTCCGGATGGCGCGCTTTACGTCGCCGACCTCTATCGCGGTCTTATTCAACATCGCACTTACGTTACCAGCTATCTGCGAGCCCAAGTCGAATCTCGTAATCTTGAACAACCCGTTTCGCTCGGCCGCATTTACCGCATTGTCCCCGTCGGTGCGCCCAAGGCCGTATATAATACCGGCCTTTTGACAGCGAACACGGCTGCCCTTGTGGCCCGCCTCGCTGATGCCAACGGCTGGGTGCGCGACACCGCGCAGCGTCTTCTCGTTGAGCACCGCGACCCAGCCGCTGCGCCCGCTTTGCGCGCAGTCATCACCAACTCGCCCGCGCCTCTTGCCCGACTCCACGCGCTGTGGACGCTCGAAGGTCTTGGTGCGCTCGAGCTCGCTACGGTCCAACGTGCCCTCGATGATTCTGACCCCCGCGTGCTCTCTGCCGCGGTGCGTGTCGCGGAAAATTTCTTTAAACCCGCGCCGCCCGCCGAACTCCTTACCCGACTAACCGGGCTGGCTCAATCCCCTATCGCTTCCGTGCGACTACAAGTTGCTCTTACGCTCGGCGAACTGCATTCGTCCGCCGCTGATGCCACGCTCCGTGCGCTTGTCCGCGCACAACCCACGCAACCCTACTTATTGGACGCCGTGCTTTCCGGCCTCGGCGGTCGTGAGGAAACCTTTGTCGCCGGCCTGGTCGCCGAGGAGGTCATCGCCGCGAAGCCGCCAGCGAATGCCGTCGCGCTCGCCACCGCCGCGGTGTTGAGCTCAGGTGTCTCCTCCCGCATTGAACGTGTGTTGTCGATTCTGAGCGATCCTACCACCCCAGCTTGGGCACGTGGTGCACTTCTGTCTGGTTTGGAGCAATTTCTCCCCGTCGCACCTGATGGTCGCGTGTTGACCGGTCGCTTGCCCAACGAGCCTAAATCGCTTTTGGCCTTGGCCGCGCAGAAAGATACCGCCGACGCAGCGCGCGCCACCAAACTGCTCGCTTCCCTCACTTGGCCCGGAAAACCTGGCCAAACTACCGCCGTCGCCGTCGCTCTTACTCCCGCTGAAGAAGCGTTGTTTGAAAAAGGTCGCGTGCAATTTGCTACCGTTTGCGCCGCATGCCATCAACCGACAGGCCTCGGTCTCGCCGGCCTCGCTCCGCCGCTCGTAAATTCGGCCTGGGCGCTCGGCGACGAACGCATCCTCGCTCGCATCGTTCTGCTGGGTAAGGCGCAACAAAACATGATAATGCCCCCGATGCGCGCCTTCGACGACGAGACGCTCGCCGGCGTGCTAACCTACGTGCGCCGCTCATGGGGGCATACCGCCGCGGCCGTGAGTCCCAAGACCATCGCGGCTGCCCGCGCTGCCGTTGCTACCCGCGACGAGCCTTGGAGCGATAAAGATCTTGCCGAACTTCAACGCACCTTCGCTCCGCCGCGCCGCGCTAAACGTCGCGAAGCTGGCGGGCAGTAATGCACGAGGATTTGCGGAACGGCTTGCGCCCGGCTATTTCGCCGGTAGTCAGACGCAAGACCCCATGTCCTCCGCCTCTCGATCTTATTTTCTTCACGTTGTTTTTTTCTTCGGTGTTTTCGCGTCGCAGTGCGCTCACGCAGCCACTCCCGCCAAACGCCTGCTGCTCGACAACGATGGCAACAGTACGTTCAGCACGCTCTCACCGGATTTTAAACGCGATATCGACGAAGTCGTCGCTTCGTGCCCACCCAATATCACGACTTATCTGCTCTGTCCGGGCGCGGGGCGTTATTATTATCCTACCAATGTGGGTGAGACCGATCCGCGTTGCATCCAGCTCGCGCTTGAGCACGCGCAAGGACGCGATCCATTCGGCTATTTCCTTCAGCGCCTAAAAGCGGCGGGCAAAGAGACTTTTGTCACTATACGCACTAACGACGTGCACGAGCCCACTGCCGCTAACGAGTGGAACCTGCCTCGCGTGCGCCGTGAACATCCCGATGTCATCGTCGATTCAGCGGCCGTCGCGCGCGGCGATCTCGATTGGCGAAACTGGTGCCTCGATTATAGTCGGCCCGAGGTGCGTAAGTTCATGTTGGCGATTATCGCCGAGTTATTGGAAAAATATGAATTTGATGGGGTGCAACTCGATTGGATGCGTTTCCCGCGTCACCTTTCGGGTACGCGTGATGAGGTTTGGGCGAAACGCGTTCACATCACCGATTTTGTCGCCGATGTGCGCGCATTATGCCGCACGAAAAAACGTCAGTTAATCGTCCGCGTGCCGACGTCAGTTGCCGGCTGCCGCGAGCTTGGGTTGGATGTCGTGACCTGGACGCAGCGCGGCTTAGTCGATGCGATTTCAACGTCGCATTTTTTGAACACCGATTTTTTTCAACCCCTCGCCGAGATGCGTGCGGCTCTCGGCCAATCGGTAGTTCCGATTTACGGCGGTTTTGATCTCGAGCATGGCGCCCAACGCCACAGTCCTGAATCGCTCCGCGCAGCCGTCTCTGGGCTCTACGATTCGGGAGCGGATGGAATTAATATTTTTAATTTCCCGTGCTGGATCGAAAAAATTGGTGCTGTGCCCTACGATTGGTTGCTCGGTCTGGAATCGCCCGCGACCGCTGCGCGTAAACCGCTGCTTTATTCTGTCCCAACCGTTCGATTTCGACGTGTGTATGAGCTGCCGGGATTGTTGCCGGCTAAACTACCGGCGGGCGCTACGGTGAGCTTTCCGTTACCGCTGCCCGTCGCGGCGTTGCCCATCGCACGCGCTCGTATTCTCGTGACTGGCGTGCCGCACACCGTGAAAGAACTCACGGTTAAACTAAACGGCCAACCGCTAGAATGGTTGCCGCTACAAAAAAGTCCCGAGCTGTTTGTCGAGTTCTCCGGTCCTGGCGATTTGCCGGGTCGCCGGCCCTCGCCCGAGGCCAGCCGCACGTATCGTTTCGACCCCGCGTTGCTGCAGGCCGGCGCTAATGTTCTAGAAATCACCAACGCTTCTACGACGGCCGCTGAAGTCCTTACAGTGAATCTGGGAGTTTGGTAGTAATAGCGCTGCGTGATCAGGCCTGCGGGCTTGCCACGTTCGGGGCCATGGTTTCGCTCGCATGCGCATGACCCCGAAAACAGCTCTCGTCACTGGCGCATCGCGCGGCATCGGCCGCGGTATCGCGATCGAACTCGCCCGCGCGGGCACCCGCGTGGCCATCAATTACGCCGGCAACGCCGAAGCCGCCGCCGAGGCCCTCGCGCTTGTGAAGGCTGCCGGCGGTGACGGTTTTATTGTGCAAGGTGACGTTGCCATAGCCGCCGATCGGGAGCGTCTCGTCGCCGAGACTGTCGCCAAATTTGGCCGCATCGATCTTCTCGTGAACAATGCCGGCGTCGCCCCCAAGGTTCGTGCTGATGTGCTCGATGCCGGCGAAGAAAGCTTCGACCGGCTCTTTGCGATCAATCTCAAGGGTCCGTATTTTCTTACGCAACTTGTCGCCAAGCAGATGCTCAAGCAGGCGCCCGACGAGGAAGGTTTCCGCGGTCGCATCGTCAATATCACTTCCATCTCTGTTTATACCGCTTCGATTAACCGCGGTGATTATTGCATGGTGAAAGCCGGCCTCGCGATGATGACTAAGCTCTTCGCTGACCGCCTCGCCAACGACGGGATCAACGTGTATGAAATCCGTCCCGGCGTGATTGCCACGGATATGACCGGCGGCGTGAAAGAGAAGTACGACAAGCTCATTATTCAGGACGAGCGTGGCATCACGCCAATCCGCCGCTGGGGAAAGCCTGAGGATATTGGTCGGGCGGTGCGTGCGATTGCTGAAGATCGTTTCCCGTTTTCCACGGGTGCGACCTTCGACGTCGACGGCGGTTTCCATCTTCATCGCTTATGAACGTCCGCGCGGTCATTGTCGCGTTCGCGCTTTTTGGCCGCGTTTTTGCTACCGAAGCGGTGCCGGTTGGGATTCCTGTAGGTTCGGTTTGGGCGGGCAGTCCAGTTAGTTTCGCGTTGCTTACACACGCGGGCCGTCAGTTCGTAGCCTATTACGATGGCGATCGTCGTCTTACTGTTGCCGCGCGTGTGCTCCCAAGTGCGCAATGGATCACAGTACATCCTGAAGGGGTTTGGAACGACGCACGCCAACGTCTATCTAACGTCACTGGCTGGGACAGTCACAACTTCCTACGCCTCGCCGTAGATCGTGCCGGTTGTCTGCATTTATCGGGCAATATGCACGTGGATCCGCTCGTTTACTATCGCACTAAAACCCCACTCGATATTACCACATTTGAGCGCCTTGATCGTATGATCGGCGATCGCGAGACGCGTTGCACGTATCCTGTTTTTTTCAAAAATGCAGCTGGCGATCTCCTCTTTCGCTATCGCGATGGTGCCAGTGGCAACGGCAGCGATCTATATAATATTTACGATACCGCGACCCGCGCGTGGCGACGCGTCTTGGATCAGCCTGTACTGGAAGGTGAAGGCCAGCGTAACGCCTACGCGCTCGATCCTGTGCTCGGGCCTGATGGACGCTTCCATCTCGTTTGGATGTGGCGCGATACGCCCGACTGCGCGACCAACAACACCCTTTCGTACGCTCGTAGCCGAGATTTTATCCATTGGGAAAATAGCCACGGTGAATCCATCGCGTTGCCCATCACGATTACACGCGCTGAAATCATCGACGCTGCTAAACCGCATGAAGGCCTAATCAACATGACCTTTAATCTCGGTTTCGATGCGGAGCAAAATCCCCTCGTCGTTTTTCACCGCTACGACTCAGTCGGCCATTCGCAGGCTTTTATCGCGCGTCCTGTGAGCGACGCCATAATCGCGGCCGCCGGTTGGCGGGTGCAGCCGTTGAGTAAGTGGAACTTTAAATGGGCATTCTCCGGTGGTGGTTCGATTCCTGCCGAAGTCACGCTCGGTGCACCGCACCTTGGGGCTGATGGATTTTTAACTGTGGATTTCAGCACGACGCACGCTGGAGCAGGGCGTTGGCGCGTGCGGGCGGATACACTGGAGCGAGTCTCCGAAGAACCGCCATTACCACCGGCGTTGCCTGCGAGTTTACAGCGCGTCGAATCCTCTTATCCTGGCCTAGAAATCCAATCACTTGTTTCGCGCTACGAAGGTCGCCGCTATGTGTTGCGCTGGGAAACGATGCCACGCAATCGCGACCTCCCGCGTGATGCGGCTCCGCCGCCTACGGCGCTCCGGATGTATGAACTGCCCGATGTCGAGGAGTCGTCGGCGACGCGGGTGGGTTCTTAAGCGAAAGGTGCCTTTTTTCAATTTTCGTTTTGGCTCGCGGCTAGGGTAGGGCGGCGGACACGGTATTAGGTATGTTGCAGACGTGTCAGGCCGGTTTTGAATCAGTGCTCGTGCGTGAACTCACGGACGTGGGGCTTGCCGTGGCGGAGTCGGGGCCGGGCTGGGCCGTGGCTTCGGAGGTCGCGGCGGTGGCTGGGTTGGCTTTTCCGCACGTGACGATGCGAGGTGCGATTGAGCTCAAAGGCGAGTCGGTCAACGCGCTGGCGAATCAGATCGTCGAGTTTTTTCTGACGAGTCTGCGCGGCGAGCGTGTCGAGGCGGCGTGGCCTTGTGTATTTGGCGGGCCGGCGGAGCTGGTCGGGCTAGGACGCCGGATGAGCGGTGTGGAAAAAGCGTTTCACGAGCAGTTAAAAAAACGTCTAGCCCGCGTCGCCAAGCTTGCGGTGGCGGATCTGCCGCGTGGCCTTGGGGAAGCGCGGGGGCTGTTTGTTTGGTTTACGGATTTCGGGCGCGTGTATGTGGCGCGGGATGCGTTTATCCACGGACAACGTCGCATGGCTGATGACGACGCGGCGCCGTCGAGGAGTTATTTAAAAGTCGAAGAGGCTTTTGTGGTGCTCGGGATCGAGCCGCAGGAGGGCGAAACAGTCGTCGATCTCGGTGCGGCGCCGGGAGGCTGGAGTTACAGTGCAGCGAAACGCGGTGCACGCGTGATCGCGGTGGACAATGGTCCGCTCAAGGGCGGGGCGCTTGGAAATCCGTTGATTGAGCACCGCTTGGGCGATGCGTTTCATTTCAACTTTGAGGAGAACGTCGCTTACGACTGGATGTTTTGCGATCTACTCGAAGAACCACACCACGTGATGAAAAACCTCGTGGAACCGTGGCTTGCCCGTGGCTGGTGCCGGCGGTTTGTGTTTAATCTGAAGTTCGGGCACGTGGATTCGGTGGCCTTGTTGCGGGAGTTGCACGCGCCGGATTCGCCCCTTTCGCGGCACGCGCCGGGGTTCCTCGTGAGGCATCTTTATCATGACCGTGAGGAGTTCACGGTAGTGGGCGTAGTGAAGACGCGTGGGTAATTTTTTAATTTTCAGATACTTTCACCTAGTCATTCGGGGCTCGGGCGGTGTTTATGGGGTCAGCCATGAAATTCACATCTTGGAAAGCGCTGGGGTTGTTGTTGGTGCTGCCGTTGGCGGCGTGGGCGGCTAATCCGGCGTTGGCCGGTCGTTGGCGGCTTGATCCGAAGCGCAGTACGGCGCTCGATGGATGGACGGCGTGGGACCTCGTCGTCTCGCTCGAGGGCACGCGTGTAGATCTGCGTCACGATATGCAATGGCGCGCCACGAAACTTACCGCGACTAATGTCGTGGATACGGCGAAGCCGACGACGGTGTCGGATTTTTTCCGCGTCGAGCAACGGCACATGGCCTTGTACGCGGTGCGAGGCGCGCTGACCCCAGTGCGAGCTGAGTGGCTCGATGGCGAGCGTACGCTGCGTGTGGAGGCGACGCCGCAGATAGAGAGTTCGCAAGGAAACAGTCCGATGCGGATCTACCAAGAGTTGCGCCTAATTGAGGGTGAGCAGGAATTGTTGCTGATCGAGCTGCATAGTACCCGGGGTAAGTCCTTCGTCTATCGGTTCACTAAAGTCATCGGGGAGAAATAAGCCATGCGTCGCTTCATTATTGCTCTGGTTTGTGTTGTGTTTTCCTCGGTCGGCTTGCGGGCCTCTGGGACTGACGTCGCTCCGGTTAAGCCGACTGCGCGCGCTTCCTGGGTCATGAACTTCGATGGTGACTGGCTCGTGGCCAAGGGCCTGCCGGAAAAAGTCATGTTGTTGAGTTTGCAAGGTCTCGCGAATCGCGCGGCACCCCAGCTCTACGTCGTGCATCCAAAGGAGTTTCAGTGGGAGATTACTGGTCCACTATTTGAATTCTATCAACGCAAACACGGCGTCGTTTTTACTGAGGTAAAAACCGCCGATGCCGCCCTCGCGCTTTTCAGCCGCTACGCCAAGGGCTACGTGATTTGGGAACCCGCGGTGCCTGCGACGATGAATGTCGCTTTTACGATTGCCGGCCTCGAGGACGCTTTGGTCGTCACGGTCGAGCAGGTTGCCCTAATGGATAAATTTGGCCTGAAGCGCATTGATGATTTGCGCGGTCGTTACACAGGGCAAACAGATGCGCAGATTTATCGCGACGCCTACGCGCGCTATTGGGCGCATTGCACCCACGATGCGATCATGCTCATGGGTGGCCAGTTTGGCGCGGTGCGTATGCCGGCGATGGCGGATTGGGGTGTGCGCCAAAAAATGTTTTTCCACGATCTCTCGGCCAATCCGATTCATGCTGAAGAATTGGCGCTGGAGAAAAAATTGTTCTCCGAACTAGCGCCTGGTTCGACCGTCTTCGGTTGGCATTCCTACGCCAAGGACACCGAGGAACAACACACTACGCTGCTCTCCGGCTACGGCTTGCGCATGGAAGGGCTGCATAATTTGCCCAATCTCAGTTATAACTGTCAGTTCACGTTCACGCCTGGCTTCAAGTTCACCAACAACCACCAAGTTGCTCTCGATGCGAAACTGACGGCGCAGCAGAAAGTCTACATCTCATTTGTTCAATCCGACAGCATTGGCATTGGCGTATGGACGAAGCCTGGCCGCGGCAAATTGCCTTTCGGATGGCAAGTGACAGTCAATTGGACGAAATTTTCGCCGGCGGCGCTGGAATATTTTCATGAGAGCGCGACCAAAAACGACTACTTCATCGGTGGCCTTTCTGGTCCCGGATACATGTATCCCAATCATATCCCGGCGGATAAATTCGAAATCTTGATGGCCGATGCGCGTCAGCTTATGGCGACGCTCGACGAACACATCATGGAGATCATGGATAACTCAGCGGCTGACGGAAATGTCGGCAACGCCGACCTCACCAAGGAAACCGTCGATCGTTATTATAAGGCGTTTCCCGATGTGATCGGTTTCATCAACGGCTACGGCCCTGCGCGCACCCGCGACTTGCGCGACACGCGTGCGATGATTTCCTATGATTACTATATCGACCCGCGCCGCCCGCGCGAAGAAGTCGCCGCCGACCTCAACGAGCTCATCGCGCTCAACGCCAAGCGCCCGTATTTCCTTCTCGTTCACGTGCGTGAATCCAACGACGTCAACAGCCTCGTCGAAATCACGAAGCAACTGGATGGTCCGGTGGAAATCGTTCCCATCGATGCCTTCCTGAAACTCGCCGCTAGCAACAAGACTTATACGACGCGTTACCAAGACCCCGCAGACCCGAAACATTTCAAAGGGTTTTAATACGACGAAAGTTTTGTTTGGTTTTACCCGCTGGCGCGGGTCAATCTGCGCATATGGCCCATTATCAACGCCCAGAGTCTCAGCGCCGGCCCGCGGCACAGGCGCGGCCGTTGAGTGATTTTGTGGGACGACCCGGATCGTTTCTCGGCGCTCCGGTGGCGGCGAAGCGTGAGGCACGCACGAGCGGGCCGTCTCCTCGGGAGGAGCTCAAAATCTGTGGCCTCGCGGCGGTGAAGGCGCGGTTTGATCGCGATCCTGCTTCGATTTTGCGGCTCTTTTTCGACGAGCCTACGAGCCGTAAAGTTGGCGCCATGAGCCAGGTGCTCGCGGCGGCCAAAAAAGTTTACCGCTGCGTGCCGCCGATGGAGCTGGAGAAAATCTCGGGTTCTATTCACCACGGTGGGATTGTGGCGATCGTACAGGTGCCTGCATTGCGCGCGCCGACAGCAGAGCAGATCCGCGGTTGGGCGCAGGCGCGCGCGACGGTGTTAGTGCTCGATCGTATCGGTAATGCGCACAATCTTGGCGCGATCGCACGGACGGCGGCTTTTTTTGGCGTCGAGCGGATCGTGCTCGCGGAAGCTACGACGGCGGCTCGACCCACGGAGGCCGCGCATCGTGTGGCTGAAGGCGGACTCGAACACGTTGAATTGTGGCAGGTTAAAAATATAGCGGCGCTGGCCAAGGACTTGGCAGCGGCGGGTTACGAGGTTATCGGTGCGGCGACGCGGGGCGGTCGGCCCGAGGCGTCCTCGGGAGCGAAAAAGCCGGTGGCTTTGGTGATGGGCAACGAGGAAGAGGGACTCTCACCGGCGGTAGTCGCGGCGTGTACGCGTTTGGTAACGATCCCAGGTACGGGCAAAGTTGAATCTCTAAACGTCTCGGTCGCTGCGGCGGTGTTGCTTTGGGAATGTTGCGCGCGTCGGACGACGGGCCCAGGCAGCGCCGGTGGCTGACTCACTCAATCGGGGTTATACACACCAGTTTTTCTAGGTCTGATTGGGGGTTAAGAAGCCGATCTTTTGGACAGCTAGATGCTTATGAAATCGGGTTTTCGTGCAAATATGGCTCTGGCTGTTTTTGTTATTAAATGGCGAAAAGGCGCTGTCGTTCATCAATTGAAAAGGTTACGAATTTTTTTTAAAATTCTTGCGCAGCATATAGGATTTTTTTTACATCCGAACGCGGTCTCCCCCTTCGCCGCACTGCCTGCGATCTACCCTCGTCGGCTTTATACCCTTAACACCCTACCTGTATGTCTCAGTCTGGAATGCTACGTCTGCGTTTGCCCTCATTGATTGTTTTAATCTGCGGCTGGTTGTTTGCAGCTGCTTTGGCTCACGGCCAAACGGCCACGGGCTCCGTGCAAGGCCGAGTGTATAATCCAGTCTCAAAGGAATACGTGGGCAACGCTCAGGTTCGCTTGGACGGCACGAGCAAAATCACCTACTCTGAGAGCGACGGTTCATTCTCATTTGCCGATGTGCCCGCGGGCCCGGCTGCGATCTCGGTTTCCTATTCGGGTTACGTCACCGTTAATGACTCGTTCACCGTTACCGCCGGCATGCCCGCCGTTCGTGAGATCAACCTTGTGAGTACGGCCGCCACGCCACCCGTTTCCAAAGACGGCGTGATTCAGCTCGCGGCCTTCTCCGTCGCCTCCGAGCGCGAGGGCAACTCCAAGGCCATCATGGCGCAGCGCCGCAATATGAACATCACCACGTCGGTATCCTCCGACATTTTCGGTGACGTCGCCGATGGTAACGTCGGTGAATTCCTAAAGTACCTTCCAGGCGTCGACCTCGATTACGTTGAATCCGAGCCCCGTGGCCCCCGCCTCGGCGGCATGGATGGTCAATACGTGGGGGTGTCCTTCGACGGCATGCGTACCGCCAGCGCCGACGCCAACCGCGGTGGTGGAGCCTCGTCCCGCGCGACGAGTTTCGAAGGTTTTTCGATTACCAGTATCGACTCCATTGAGATTAACCGCACGGCCAGTCCCGAAAACGACGCCGATGCTCCCGCGGGCACCGTCAACATGAAGACCAAGCGTGCCTTCGAGCGCAAGGGCCGCCGTATCGCCTACAATTTTGGTTACAACTTCAACGGTGAAGAATTCACCCTCTCCCAAACTCCGGGACCCGCTGATTACAAAGAAGAAAAGTGGAAGCCCAATTATCAGTTCGAATACGCCGAATCGTTCTTCAATCAACGCTTTGGTGTGTTGCTCAGCGCCAGCCAGTCGAATTCCTACACCGAGCAGCTCTTGATGACTAACGGCTACAACCGTACGGCTAATCCCACCCAAGGCGACACTCGTCCCATGGCTATCCGCCAAATCGACTTTAAGGACGGACCAAAATTGATCCGCAAAGACGCGCTGTTGTTGACCGCTGACTGGAAGGCCAGCGCCCGTCTCACCCTCTCGCTTAACCTCGTTTACAGCTATTTCGACGGCGAGTTCTTCAACCGCAACTTCACCTTCGTCGCCGCCAACGACAATGCCAACGTCAACAACGGTCGCTCCACCGTTGGGGGTGATGGTATTACTAGCGTCGTGGCAACTCGTGCCGCCAGCGGCAGCGTGAATAACGTCTCAACTCTCAACAATGGTGGCGGTTCCTCTGCCAAGCTCACCTACACTCGACAGTTTGCTCCGCGCTTCGAATACAAGGTCGGTGGCTGGATCGTCGATGGTGCCCTCGCCATGTCCCGATCCGTTAATAATTACGAATCCCTCGAACGCGGCTTCGCCAACGCCGAGGGCGGCGGCGTCGCCAGTGGTTGGACGGCTACTCGTGCCAACCCGCGCTCTGCTGAGTGGACCATTCGTCAAACCAGTGGTCCGGACTGGTTCAATTTGGCCAATTTTACCAGCACCGACAGCCGCGCTGGCGGTACGCGTATTTCCACCGACGATCGCACCTGGATCACTGAAAAATGGACCGGCACAGTTAATGCCAAGTGGGTCTTGCCCTTCATGCAGCGCTTTCCGACCTCGATCAAATTCGGCGCCAAATGGGATGAAGAAACCCGCGACAATAATGACTTCAGTGCTTGGAATATCTGGTCCTACAACGGGCCCGGCGGTAACACCACCACGGTCAGCTCCACGACGGGAGCTAACGTCATCTCGACCTTCGGCAATTGGGCCAACCTTGGGCCGGCCTACGTGTCTCCGAATCCTTTCGAATCGGGTCATTTGAATACGTTCAACCTGTTTAACATTAACGGCGTTCAAGGCGTCCCGCCTCGCGTCAATCGAAACCAGATGGCTAGGCTTTTCCGCGAACATCCTGAGTGGTTCGTATCCACGGCTACACCAGAAAATTACTATACCTGCTTTATCGCCAACCCGCGCGACTTCCAACAAACCGTCACAGCAGGCTATCTCCAAGCCGACATGCGGATTAACGCCAAGTTGCAGTTCCGTTACGGCGTTCGCCTCGAGGAAACCCAAAACACCTTCGACGAGCTCAATCCACTCTCGCGGGCCGACGTGATCGCTGCCGGCTACCCGGTTAACTCCGTAGGGACCAACGCCGGTCGTCCCCTCACCATCGCCGGTATGAAGTATCAATACGAAAGCCAGCCGCTCAAGCATCGCACTTCGAATTACCAAAAATGGTTTCCTTCACTGCTGATGAAATACCAAATTTTGCCCAACCTCGAATTCCAAGCCGGCGCGAATAAAGGTATCGCTCGCGCACCGATCAATGATCTCACCGGCCCATGGAACATCGACGAAACCAACCAGCGCGTTTCTACGCCCAATGCTAAGTTGCTGCCCGAGTTCCACACGGTGTTCCAGACCCGCCTCGCCTATTACTTCGAAGGTCGTTCGCCGGGTCAGGCCTCGATCTCCTTCTCGCAAGATAAGGCGCGTAACTTCATCCAAGATTTCGATTATTCCGCATCACAGTTCGGCATCGATGATCCGGATTTCGCGGCCTACACGTTCCGCGTGCGCACCAACAATCCCAACGAAGAGCAGCTGCGCAATATGGACATCAGCTACAACCAGACACTCGGGTTTCTGCCTGGACCTTATCTGCGCGGTATCAACGTCGGTTTCACTTACGGCCGCACCTACGCTAATGTCCGCCGTCAACAGCTCGCTCCGCACCGCGTTACCTCGCGCCTCGGTTATTCTTACGGCCGATTCAACGCCTCGTTCGGCATGATCTGGGTCGATGATAAACCCGAGAGCAGCACCTACGGCCGTTACGTCGGTCAGTTAACAAAATTCGACGCCTCGCTAACGGTTCGCCTCACCAAATACGTTTCTCTCTACGTTCAGGGCCGCAATATCACCAACATGCCAGACCGCTGGTATGAGTCGCCCACGGGCACGCAGGAAGGAAGGAACGGCTACCTGCGCCAAATCGAATCCTACGGGTCTAACTGGGTCTTCGGCGTTAAAGGCCAGTTCTAATCTCCGCGTTACGCATTTATACGCTTTAAAACGCCAGCCTTCGTGCTGGCGTTTTTTTGTGTCCGCGCAGCATTCCCTTAGGACGACGTCTCGGCGTTGACCTCACCTCGCTTCATCCCTGCGCTTCTTATTACCCCGCATGCGCCCGCCGATCTCCCCAGCGCCGATTCGCCCTACCGCCCCGGATCGTTCCATGCTTTGGGGGTTTGCCCTCGTGGCGGCGGTCATTTTGGCCTACCTTGGCGTGTTGCCCGGTGAATTTCTCTGGGATGACGATCTTCACGTCACTGCCAATCCCACCATCGTTGGCCCCCTTGGTCTCCGGGAAATCTGGACCACGGCCGCCGCGAATTACTTTCCGCTGGTGCTCACAAATTTCTGGGTGCAACACGCCCTCTGGGGCGTGCAACCGCTCGGTTATCATCTGGTCACACTCGCCTGCCATGCGCTTTCCGCAGTCTTGCTCTGGCGGGTGCTACGCCAACTTCATGTGCGTGGCGCCTGGCTTGGAGCCGCGCTCTGGGCGTTGCATCCTGTCCAAGTCGAATCTGTTGCCTGGATCTGCGAACTCAAAAACACCCAGTCCGCAGTATTCTTTCTCCTGGCGATTGGTTGTTACCTGCGATGGTTGAATTCAAATGAGACTACGGCGCCGTCTTCCACGGCAAATAATACCGCAAGGGGTGGGGTGGAGGCGCGCCAGACCAATGCTCACGTCTACGCCTATGCACTGGCGCTGCTGTGCGCGCTACTCGCGATCTTGAGTAAACCCTCTACGGTGACCTTGCCCGTCGTGCTAGCTTTGAGCCTGTGGTGGGTGCAGCGCAGACTCAGCTGGCGCGATCTTTTGCCGCTGATACCCTTCTTCGCGTTGTCTCTGGGTGCCGCTGGTTGGACAATCTGGGAGCAACGCGTCCACTCGGGCGCAGAAGGTGCCGCTTGGGCGCAGACCTGGCCTGAACGTTGCGCGATCGCCGGCCACGTGGTGTGGTTTTACCTCGGTAAACTCGCTTGGCCCGCCGACCTGATCTTTATTTACCCACGCTGGCAGATCGACGGCGCCGATCTGCGAGTGTATGGCCCGCTCGCAGCGATGCTTCTCATGCTCGGTTTTATTTGGTGGCGACGCGACAGCGCGCTACGGCCCGTCTATGCCGCGGCGATTTTTTTCGGCGCGTTGCTGTTTCCTGTACTCGGATTTTTTAATATCTATTTTTTCCGCTATTCCTTTGTTGGAGATCATTTTCAATACCTCGCCAGCATGGGTCCGCTCGCGCTCGTTGGCGCCGGCCTAACCGTCGCACTCGAGCGCTTGCCTGCCGCTTGGGCTCGGCTCCGCGTGATCGGCCCCGCCGCTTTGCTGGCGGTTTTGGGTATACTCACGTGGCGCGAGAGCCTCGAATACCTCAGCCACGAATCTCTCTGGCGCGCCACGCTCGCGCGCAATCCTAGCGCCGCCATGGCGTGGTTTAATCTCGGCGATACCCTCGCCAAAAAAGGTCGTCATGACGAAGCTATAGCTAGCTTCCGTCGCGCACTCGAGCTACGCCCCAACGATGCCCCCGGCCACAACGACCTAGCCTGCGAACTCGTTGTGATCGGCCAACCCCTTGCGGCGATTCCGCTACTCGAACGCGCACTTGTCCTGCGCCCCGGTTACGCGGAAGTGCACAACAACCTCGGTAACGCATTTCGCAGCCTCGGCCGCATCGCCGAAGCCACCGCGCAGTACGAAAAAGCCCTCGCCGCGAAGCCCGACTACCCCGAAGCGCATAACAACCTCGCTTGCGAACTCAGCGCCCAAGGCCGCCTTGCCGACGCATTGACGCACTTTGAAACCGCGATTCATCTGCAGCCTAATCATGCCACCGCCCATGGCAACCGCGCCAATGTCCTTCGCGACTTAGGCCGCTTGCCTGAGGCATTCTCAAGCTACGAACGTGCTCTGCAACTCGACCCCAAATCGGCCGAAACTCTTGCCAACTACGCGCTCGCCCTCGCCTCTGCTGGGCGCTTGAGTGATGCCCTCGCGCGTTTCGCCGCGGCCGCGCAACTTAACCCCACCTCACCCAAAATCCGCCGAGATTGGGGCACGACTTTCTCTCGCGCCGGGCAGCAAGCCGAGGCAATCGCACAGTTTGAAAAACTCGTTCTGCTCGATTCGCGCGCCCCTGCCGCTTATGCGACTTTAGGTAACGCGTTCGCGCAGGCCGAGCGCTGGGCTGACGCCGCCCGTACGTTTCGCGCGGGCCTGCAGGCCGCGCCCGCCGACGCAGACTTGCATTGCAACCTCGCCGTAGCCCTCGCCAGCACAGGCCAGTTGACCGAAGCCGTGTCGGAATTTCGTCACGCGCTCCGTCTCCGCCCCGCCTTCATCGAAGCCCACGAAAACCTCGCGCAAATTCTCCGCCAACTCGGCCGCTCACTCGAAGCGCTCGATCATTACGACGAGGCCGAGCGACTCAAACTCCAGGCCGCGCGACCACGCCCTTAAGGGCTCGAAACCTTGGGCTCGCCCGCCCGTCAGGCCATCGTTTTGCTTTTTCTCGCCCCACTGTTGCCCATGCCCCGCCCCGTGTTCTTCTTTTACTTCGAAAAAATCGCTGCGCCCTGCGCCTCGAATGGAGTGCGGACTCTCGCAGGGCTGTCTTTCTCATTTTTGCTTTCGCTGGTTTTCGCTCACGGCGCGGAGCTCCCGGAGCCGATCATGAGTATGATCGATAACCGCTGCTCCAGCTGTCATAACGACGACGATAAAAAAGGCGGCCTCGATCTGACTTCCGCTGCGCTGCTATCGCTCACCTCGGAACCCAAAAATATCGCGCTCTGGGTAAAAATTTTCGATCGCGTAAATTCCGGCGAGATGCCGCCCAAGCCGAAGCCGCGACCGACGCCCGCAGAGTTGTCGGCATTTACTGAGACACTTTCCGCTACGCTCACTCAGATTGACCGCAGTCGTATCGCCGTCGAAGGCCGCGCGAGTCGACGCCGGCTTAACCGCTACGAATACGAAAATGCCTTGCGTGATCTTCTTCACGCGCCGTGGCTCCAGGTGCGCGATTCATTGCCTGAGGACGGCGAGGCTTTCCGTTTCAATAAAGTCGGTGAACGTCTCGATGTTTCCCACGTGCAAATGGCGCGCTACCTTGGCGCGGCCGATTATGCACTTCGCCAGGTGATTGCTCCGCAAATCACGCCGTTGCCTACGACAGTCAAACGCTACTACGCGCGTGATCAACGCAGCTATACCGGCCCGATGAAATTTTCAGTGTTCAATAACGCCCCAGAGCGCGCGACCTTTCCGGTGCTCGGGTTTCAGGCCCAACCCGACGTCCGCCGCGAGGCCGCGCCCCTCACCGTTGGTGCGGCCGATCCCGTGAAACGTGAACTTGAAGGCGTCGGCGTTGTCGCAGGTAGTTACGAGCCGATTGAGCCAAAATTTAACCAATTCCGTGCGCCCGTCGCCGGACATTATCGGCTGCGTTTCAGCGGACACACTGTTTGGGTTGGCCCAGGGAAACCGGATCCGGTGAAAGCGCCCGAGCCCGGCAAAAAAGCCGCTGCGCCGAAGCCCGTGCGCTGGTGGATACCGGATCTCGACGACGTCGCGCCGGGTCGGCGGGGCGAAGCGATCACGATTTATTCTGAGTTACCCCCGCGTCAGCTGCGGCGATTGGGTACGTTTGATCTTACGCCGGAGCCGAGTGTCCGCGAGTTAGACGTATGGCTCTTGGAAAAAGAAACGATCCGACCCGATGCTGGCAGACTTTTCCGTTCGCGTCCCGGTGCGGGTCGTTTTCAAAATCCTCTCGCCGAGCCCGATGGTCAGCCCGGCGTCGTGTTTCGTTGGCTTGAGGTTGAGGGCCCGATCCAAGACGATCACGGTCAGAGCGTGGGGCACCGGTTGCTCTTTGGAAATTTGCCGCTCAAAGCTGCTGTGAAGAAAGGCGGACCGATTGAAATCATCTCCGAACATCCTAAACAGGATGCGGCGCAGCTTCTGCGTAATTTTTCCCAACATGCGTATCGGCGACCTGTGAGTGACGCCGAGGCGACACGTTTCCTGCCCGTGATTGAGGGTGCGTTGCAAACCGGAAGCTCCTTTGTTGATGCCATGATCGCCGGTTACACGGCGGTGTTGTGTTCTTCTGAGTTTATCAGTCTCGATGAAAAAATCGGGCCGCTCGACGATTACGCGCTCGCCTCGCGCCTGGCGTTTTTTCTTTGGAACTCACCGCCCGATGATGGGTTACGCGAACTCGCGTCGCGCGCAGAATTGCATCGGCCTGAAGTGTTGCGGGCGCAGACGGAGCGTTTGCTCAATGACTCGAAAGCACAGCGCTTTACGGAAGCTTTTTTAGATTACTGGCTCGACCTGCGCAAAATTACCGCGACTGCGCCGGACTCCACGCTCTACCCAGACTACTACCTCGATGATCATCTTGAAGAATCGGCGCTCGAGGAAACGCGCATGTTTTTTGCAGAGTTGTTACGTGGCGATTTACCGGCACGCGATGTAGCTTCTAGTGATTACGCATATGTTAACGAACGTCTCGCCGCGCACTATGGTTTACCGCCGATCGTGGGAGTAGCGGTTCGCAAGGTGGGTTTGCCTAGTGACAGCCCGCGTGGCGGCCTGCTGACGCAGGCCGCTGTGCTCAAAATCACGGCGAATGGCACCACGACTTCGCCCGTGCTGCGGGGTGCTTGGATCATGGAGCGGCTTCTCGGTCTGCCGCCACCGCCCCCGCCGCCGAGCGTGCCTGCCGTCGATCCTGATACGCGCGGGGCGACTACAATCCGACAACAACTCGAGAAACACCGCATCCAGGAAAGTTGCGCCGCGTGTCACACAAAAATCGATCCGGCCGGTTTTGCTTTGGAAAGTTTCGACGTGATGGGCGGCTGGCGTGATCGTTACCGCGCCGCGAGTGACGCTAAGCCGGATCCGGGTATTGGTAAGGGCGGGCAGAAATTTTTGTTTCATACGGCGTTGCCCGTAGACCCGAGTGGGGTGTTGCCTGACGGGCGGGCATTTGGGGACATCCGCGATTTCAAGCGACTGTTGCTCGCCGATGAGGCTCAACTTGCCCGCAATCTGGTGCGGCAATTCGCGGTTTACGCCACCGGCGCGCCCATCAATTTCTCGGATCGCGCGACCATCGAGCAAATTTTACAACGCGCCCGCTCGCGCCAGTACGGCGTGCGCACGCTTGTGCATGAGCTGGTACAAAGCCCGCTTTTCCTTAATAAGTAGCCGTTACCCCCGCCTCATGAAACATTCCCCTGATTCCAGTTCTTCGCTCGGCTCTTACGTCTCTACGCGGCGGGCACTTTCGCGACGTCAGTTTTTGCGCGGGGCCGGCATCACGCTTTCCTTGCCGCTGCTGGATTCGATGTTGCCGACTTTCGTGCGGGCGCAGGCGGCTAAAGAGGCTGTGGTTAAACCGCGCCGGATGCTCGCTATCTGCAACAACCTCGGGCTCGTCCCAGATCAATTTTTTCCCACGACGACAGGCCGAGATTACATGCTCTCTCCGTACCTTGAGATGTTAAAGGAGCACCGGGATGATTTTACCGTGTTCAGTGGCGTGTCGCATCCTGACGTCGATGGCGGCCATCCTGCCGATATTTGTTTTCTGACGGCGGCGCCGCACCCTGGCAGCGGCGGATTTCGCAACACAATCTCGCTCGATCAATATATCGCCGAGCGCATCGGCTACCAGACACGTTTCCCGTCGCTGACGCTAGGCGTCAATGTCGCTCAGGGTTCTCGCAGTCTTTCCTGGACGGGTTCGGGTGTGCTCATTCCCTGTGAGGAAAAAGCGTCAGATGTTTTTCGGCGTTTGTTTATCCAGGGTACTCCGTCCGAAGTGAACGCGCAGATGCGCAAGCTCGACCTCGGTCGCAGCATTCTCGACGCCGTGGCTGGTCAGGCGAAAGACCTGCAGCGTGGAGTGACGGCACGCGACCGCGATCGGCTAGATCAATATTTTACCAGCGTGCGCGATCTCGAACAACGCATGCAAATGTCTAAGGAATGGGAGCGTAAACCCAAGCCACAGATCGACGCGCCCGTCCCACTCGATCCCGCTAGTCCTCGCGAGTACATGGACAAGGTGAAACTCATGTACGACATGGCACGCCTCGCGTTTGAGACGGATTCGACGCGCTCGATCTCGCTCATGTTGGATAGCGTGAATTCACCGGCTATCGAGTTCGGTGATCACAAGAGCACCGATGCTTATCACAATCTTTCCCATCACGGAAAATCCACTGAAAAACTCGCGCAATTGAAGGCGATCGATGAGTGGCATATGAAGTTGCTCAATCAACTTTTCACCGATCTTAAAAACGTGCGGGAAGAGGGCGAAACGCTCCTTGATCGTTCAATGATTCTTTACGGCTCCAATCTCGGTAACGCTAACACCCATGTAACGACGAATCTCCCGACGCTGTTTGCGGGTGGTGGTTTCCGCCATGGCCAACATCTTGCCTTCGACAAAGAACGGAATTATCCGCTCCCCAACCTCTTTGTCTCGATGTTACAGCGCATGGGTCTGGAATCTGACAAATTTGCGACCTCTACTGGCACGATGCGTGGTTTGGACCTCGCCTAGGAAACCGTGGATTCAACTGCGAAATGAAGTTGCCGACTGGGGCCCTTCCGCGCGTATCTTTTAGCGTCTGACTGCGTCTTAAACATTCTCCCTTCTTATGAAAAACCGTCTCCTCATCGCTAGCACCTGCATCGCTCTCGCCTTCGCGCCCCTCGCGCAAGCCGAGGCCGCCAAAGCCGCCCCCAAGGGCGAAGAAAAGCACACTGAACTAGGTGAAAAAATGGAAAAACTCAACGGTGCCTACCGCAAGCTGAAGCGCCAAGTTTCCGATGCTACGAAGAATGAGTCATCCCTCGCGCTGATCGCCACGATTAAGTCCGCCGCGGAGGGTTCGCTCGAGTTCAAGCCCGAGATCACGGCCGAAAAACCTGCCGCAGATCAGGCGAAATTTGTCGAGTCATACAAAACTGAGATGAAGAAGATGATCGAGCTCGTTGGTAAACTTGAAGCCGCGCTCAAGGCGGGTAAAAATGATGAAGCGGCCAAGATGATTGCTGATTTGGACGCCCAACAAAAATCCTCGCACAAAGAATTCAAGAAGCAGAAACCAAAGGCTTAATTCGCCGACGGTTTTTGGATTAAAATCTTAAACAAAAACACCGCCCAAATCGGGCGGTGTTTTTTTGTGACTCGATTGAGCCTAGGTCGCAGTAAGCGCCTAGAGCGGGTTTATTTCAACTCGCGGATTTTGATGTTTCGATACCAGCAGTCGTCTTGGTGGTAGGTGAGCATGATGTGGCCAACGATTTTTTCACCGAAGCCGGGTTGCTTAGTGAATTTGCTCTTCGCGAGACCGGCTTTGACGGCGTCGCTGCCGAGGTCGTAGCTGAGGACGTTTTTACCGTTGAGCCAGTGTTCGACGTGGTTGCCTTTGACGATGATGCGGGAGGAGTTCCATTCTCCAACAGGTTTCATGGGCTTGTCGGCAGCGGGAGGGAGCACGTCGTAAAAGGCGGCCGTCTGGCGGTGCGTGCCGATCTTCCCATCTGGGTGGCCGACGTCGTCGAGCATCTGGTACTCGGGACCGGGCGCGGCGGGGCGGGCCTCAGTGACGAAATATTTAACGCCGTTATTGCCGGCGAGTGGGAGTTTCCACTCCCAGGCGAACTCGAAGTCGTTGAATTTTTTCTCGGTGATGAGCTCGGTCCCTTTAACTTTGGCGATGGCGTGGAGTGTGCCGTCTTTGACTTCCCAACCGCCGGCGGGCTTGCCGGCGTAGGGTCGCCACCCGTTCATGGTTTGACCGTCAAAGAGGAGGGTCCAGCCGGCGGATTTTTCGGCAGGAGTGAGTTGGTTTTCGGCGGCGCTGAGCGAAGTCAATCCGCTAAGGGTGATGATCAGGGCAGGGAGGAAATGACGGAGCATGGGTAGGGAGTTGTGTTTAAGGGCAGGGGAACATTTAAAGACGAACGCGACAGGCCGTGGATGTGGAGAAAATTCTGCAGCGATTTCCCCGCACATGGCGGTCGCCGGTGAGGCCGCTGCGAACGTCAAAGCGGTGCAGCTTGCTTATTTTTCGGCCAAGAGAGCTTGGCGACTCAGCCCGGCTCCGGGCGCGCTTTGCCCCGCACACCAGACCCCACGTACTAGTTGGAGGCGGGTACCGCGCAGCGCACCGGTATCCCACCGCTGCAGTTTCTCGACGAGCAGGTCGATGGCTTCAGCTCCGATTCGAAACTCGTCTTGGCGGATGCCGGTGATGTTACTGTCGTCATGCACGGATAGTGAAATGAGCCCTGTGCCGATTGGGGCACAGCTCATTTTCTTGGGATCGCGTAGGGCAAAAATCACGGCATCTACGCGGTGTCGGGCGATCCAAGTGTTTAAACCAAGAGGGATTTCCTCACGCGTTTCAGGCATGAACACGGGGATGCGTGTGCGCGGGCAATGTTGTTGTTGGGCTACCAAGTAGCCTGAAAGCCAGCGATGCTCGAGTCGCCGGCTGACATCCGCGGCAAGGGCAAACCCGATATTGCGGTAGCCTAGTGCATAAGATTGATTATAAGCGAGATGTGCGGCGTAAAAATGATCGTCAGCGACGCGATCTATTTCCGGCGCTTGCACGCTGGTACCTAAACCCACGACTGAAAAACTGGTTAAATCGAAAGGGAGCGTGTTTTTCTGGCCCGTGAGTGGCGCCACGAGAATCCCGTGTATGCCGCGAGCTTGAAGTAGGTCGATGAGTCTTTCCGGGCGCATTTTGGGGTCGCTGGTGGAAAATTCCTCTAGGCTAAAGCCGCGTTCCACGGCTCGGGTGGTGGCTGCGGAGTAGAAATTACGATGCGTGGTCGCGTCGCGCCAGCGGTCCGTGGGTGCATCCGCGGTTAGAAATCCCAAAGAAGCTCGAACGGTGGAAGCAGGTGCGACCGTTCGACGACTACGCATGAGAGCAGTTACGAGTGGATTCGGCCGGTAACCCAGTTCCTGTGCGGCAGCGCGGATGCGTTCACGAGTGGAGGCGGGTATGCTGGGGTGGTGTTGGAGAGCGAGTGACACCGATGAACGTGAAACTCCCGCGTGTTCCGCCACGTGCTGCATCGAGATGGGACCTTTAAGAGCGTTCACCTGCTTTGATCCGCGCTTGATTTTGACCGACATGGTTCGAGTTGCGAAAGCACAGATAGGGTCCCTGAAATAGCAATTTATTTTGGGTTCAGGTTAATGATATTAGCAAAATAGATTAAATCATTATCTAATAACAACTAAATATATAAATATGATCTAATTACTCAACGATGCTAGTAATGGGAACTTTGCTGCAACGCAGTGCAAGGTTTTTGGTGTATTGTTACCCCTATCCCTCATGACATTTTCTCCAAATTGTTTGAGCTTAATTAGAGCTTCAGGGTTGTTTCTTGTCTTGATGCAGGCCACTCCTGCGCAGGTTGCTCCGGTGCCATCGGGCGCTTCTTCCACAAAAGAGGAAGCCGTCAGGCTTTCGCCGTTCGTAATTGCATCAGAGCGTGAGACAGGTTGGTCAGCTAATGACACGCTCTCGGCCACGCGCACGAAGCAGGCGCTCAAGGACGTTCCAGTGAACATCGATGCGATCACCGCTGATTTCATGGAAGACCTCGGTCTGTTTTCTGCCGACGAAACGGCTAAATTTGTCGCCAACGTTTATGCTTTGCCGGTGATGGAAAACGACAATCAAGGCGGCAATTTCTCGTTCCGCGGTATGACCCAGACGAACAACATCAGTCGCAATTACTTTCGCTGGTTCATCCCGAGCGATACCTACAACGTCGAACGCATAGACTTTGGCAAAGGCTCGAATTCGTTGATTTTCGGTGCCGTCGAACCGGGCGGGCAGGGTGCGGCGTTCACCAAGCGCCCGTTGTTAAAAAACTTTGGCGAGATCTTCGCCAACCAAAACAGCGAGGGCGCCTATCGCTACCAGATCGATGTTAACCGCAAACTCCGCTCAAATCTCGCCCTGCGCTTCAACGCCGTGCGTAAGCAGGATAAGACGTTTCAAGACGCATCCGCATATAAATTTGAAGGCGAGACGCTCGCTGCTGTCTGGCAACCCTTTGCTCGCACCTCGATTCGCGTCGAAGGTGAGCGCGGCAAATACGATAACACCCGCGGTTTCGCCGGCATAAACGTATGGGAGCAATCCGCCCGCTCCAACGCTTGGAATACTGCGGGCACGTATTACACCTCGGACAATGTTTGGGTGCTGCAAGCCTCCCAATCTGCGGCAGACCGATTAGCGGCCAACTCGGTCGCGGGAGGCACGCCCTCGCTTATCGAAGGCAGTTTTGTCGATGTCACGATGCGCGATGCGGCTGGGCTCGCCGTGGGTACCAAGCGGATCAATGGTTATCCCAAGCATTACAACCTCCGTGGCTCTTGGGACAAACAAGCGCGACCCTTCGATACGTATTCGATTACCATCGAGCAAGGCATCGGCCCAGTTTCGTTTGAGCTCAGTTATAACCGTCAAAATCAGGCATCTGATCGTAATGATAACTCTTTCGACACCACGATCAGCGTCGACGTCAACGGCCGACCGTTCATCGACGCAGCTTCAGACCGCAAACATTTCGGAACGGACACGGACGCGTTTCGCGGCTCTATGGTTTATAATTGGGATAAATTAAAGTGGATGCAGCAAATCTTCGTCGCCACCGCCGAGTACAACGAAAGTTCGCAGGACAACTATCGCCTTCAAGGCTATAACGTTAAAAACGTCCTCAATGGTACCGCCACAGCGATCAGCACGACCAACGATCGCGGGCGCCTAAGACTTTATCTTGATGACCCAGCTTTTTATTCGCGAGCCATCTTTGATCGTCTGCAATTCAACAATCCGCCGGTCACGAACACGGTTGATATGCGCATGTTGGGTTTCTTTGCCTCGGGCACAGATGCGGCAAGCGGCACGCAATTTGTGCGCAGCGCAGCGGCCTCATTTTCCGCGAGCGGAAAATATTTCGGTGGTCGCCTGTTGTCGCTTGTTGGCGTGCGCCGCGACACCAACCGCGAATATGATTATACGACCACGCGCTATTTTGGCCAATTTCAGGAAGCAATTCGCCCGCCAAAATATCAGGACGCACTTAAGGGCGATTACATGGAAAATCTCTCGCAGAATCTTGATAACACCACCTTCACTGGCGGACTCACGCTGGTGCTGACCAAAGATATCAACCTGTACGGCGTGTATTCTGAGTCGTTCCGCTTTCAAGATTTTGTGACGTTCGATAACAAGCGCTTCGGTCCAGTCGAGGGTACCACGAAGGAAATTGGCCTCAAAGGTAGCGCGCTCAACGGCCGCGTCGGTCTTACCTTGGGTGTCTTCGATATTGAGCGTAAGAACGTCGTTCTCTCATACAACAATGTCATTAACCTCAGCGCCGCTAACCTTGAGGATTTAATGAATCCTAACACGGTGCTGCCGGGTAGCCCAGGTTACCTTTACAGCGCTCCGGGTACCGCCAGCGCCGCGCGCAATTATCCCTCATTAGAAAATTCTACCGGTGCTGATCTGACCCTCATTCTCCGGCCCACGAAGCAACTCCAGGTCCGCCTGACCCTTGCTCGCACCAAGGTCGTTGGCGAGCCTGACCTCTCGTCGTTTCGCGCTTATTACACCGCTGCAGTTGCTCGTGGAAATGAGAGCCCCGCCGTGCTGGCTTTGGCCAAGCAGTTGCTGGATTCTCTCGATATTCCGGGCAAACCCACCGGAGCCCGTGCTTCGCCTTGGTCGGGCAGCTGGGTGATCGACTACGCGATGCCCCGTGATTCTTGGGCGCCGCTCAAAGGTGTACGTATCGGTATCAACGGAACGTGGCGTGATGATTACCTCCTTGGTCGCCCTAATGGCCAGCAGATGATCGGCGGTTCCAGCCATCTCATGAATGCTTACGTGATGCGCGACCAGAAAATCTGGGGTCAACAGGTGCGCTTCCGCTTAGGCGTTAAAAATCTCACCGATTTGGAAAACGATAAGACCCGTAAGACCGGTTTCACCACCATGGCTAATGGCAGTAACCGCTACACCTATTCCTACGTCATGCCGGCGCAATATGATCTCTCGGCTTCTGTTAAATTCTAAAAAACTTCTTTCATGATCTTCGCTCGACTCAGCCTTTGCGTTGCCTGTCTACTCGCTCTCAGTGTGTCCCTCCGGGCTGCCACACCAGCCAAGCCCAACATTATCTTTATCCTCGCTGATGACTATGGAGTGGGTGAAGTCAGCGCTTACGGCGCCGATAATTACAAGACGCCCAACATCGATGCCCTTGCGCGCGGTGGTACGCGTTACACGCACGCTTATACGCCGTCTCTTTGCGGTCCCTCGCGCGCCACGATTTTGACGGGCCGTTATCTTTTCCGCACTGGCGCCACGAATCAGGACGCCACAGGTCGTTTCACGCCCGCGGCCGAAACGATGATGCCCACGATTCTAAAATCAGCCGGCTACGTCACCGCCGCCGTAGGCAAATGGGGCCAGCTTCCGCTCGGGCCAGGCGAATTTGGTTTTGATCAACACCTTAAATTCCAAGGCAGTGGCGCTTATTGGAATACCCAAGACAAAGCAAAAACCTACCTAGTTAACGGTAAAGTGACGCCATTGAAGGATAAGGAATATTTGCCCGATGTGATGGATCGTTTCGTTACAGACTTCATCACCAAGAATCACGATAAGCCGTTTTATCTCTATTATTCTCTCTCTCACGTTCACACCGAGATTTTACCCACTCCCGACAGCGCGCCCGACAGCAAGGACATCTATGCTGATAATGTGAAGTATATGGATAAACTCGTCGGTAAGCTCATCGCCGAACTCGAGCGCCAACATCTCCGCGAAAATACGCTCATCGTGTTCTTCGGCGACAACGGCACGGCCAACGGTCGGGCTGACAACGCAATGATTGGCGGCCGTCGCCTTGACGGGGCCAAAGGGTCGATGCTCGAAGGAGGCAGCTTGGAGCCGCTCATCGTCAATTGGCCCGGCGTCACGCCTGCCGGTAAAGTCCGCGGTGACATGATTGATTCTACCGACTTCGTTCCTACGTTTGCTGAAATTGCTGGGGCTAAATTGCCCGAGAAAAAAACAATCGATGGTCGCAGCTTCGCTGCCTCGATCCGGGGTGAAAGCAAGCAGGCTCGTGAATGGGTGTATCTCCAACTCGCTCGGCAATGGTATGCGCGAAGTGCCTCCTGGAAACTCACGCAATCCGGCGAACTTTTTGATATGAGTGACGCACCCTTCTCCGAGAAACTTGTTTCGGCGGATACAAAAATTCCTGCGGCGATCGCGGCGCGCCAGCAACTCCAGGCTGCTCTCGACCAACTCAACCCCGCCGGCGGTATTCTCGATGACGGCGATGGCACAGGCCGCCACGCCAACAAAGCGGAAAAAGCCGCTAAAAAAGAGGCCAAGAAAAAGCAGCTGTAAGCGCTGCTTGATACAACTCCGCGTGATTGGGCCTCATCCCTTTTCCATCCATAACCAATTTCTACCTAGCAAACCCACCTAATCAAATGACCTCATCGGTAAATTTTTCTATTCTCCGGCCCGCACTCTGCGCGCTGCTGTTGTCCTCGCGCCTTTTTGCGCAATCTGCTCCGACGACAGATTCTGAAACGATCAAACTCTCGGCTTTCGAAGTGAAAACCGAACCCAACCGCGGTTACACCGCTTCCGAGACTATGTCCGGCAGCCGCGTGAAAACCCAGATCGCCGATTTGCCATACACGGTTAACGTACTCACGAGCGAATTTTTTTCCGACTTCGGCATACTTACCTTGTCCGACAATGTTACGCAGATCGGAAATTTCACCGGCTTGGACATCGGTGGTAATTTCAATTTACGCGGCTTCTCTTCGTCGAATCAGTTGCGTGACGGCTTTTTCCGCCTCGGCCGCTACGGCTCGAGCAACATTGATCGCATGGAAATTATCAAGGGCTCCAACGCGGCCATCTACGGCCGCACCTCGCCGGGCGGTATGGTGAACTTCATCTCGAAGCAGCCCAAGGCCGAAGAAAAACAAACCCTGCTCTACAATTACGGCGATTACGGCACGCAGCGCGTCACGCTCGAGTCCACGGGCCCTCTTTTAAAAGGCACCTTGGGTCGCACCAACTACGTGCTCACGGCGAGTCATTACCAGCGCAACTTTGATCAAGCTTACGCCACGGACCGGAATCAGGAATATTATTTGGCGGTCGACCACGTGTTCGCCGATGGCTCGAAAGTTTTTGTTTCGATCGAGTATTTCCTGCAACTGCGTCACTCCCCGCTCGCGGCTATCCCGTTGGTCATTGACCAAAAGGGCACCGCGGCCACCACCGATGACGTCGCGATCGGCTACGCCCTCAATCTCGGCAAATACAACGCATTTGGCCCAGTCACTGAGCTTAACCGTGGCAATATTTCCTACACGGCCATCTACGAAAAAAAGTTGAGCCCCATTTTCAGCGCGCGTGTTTCCGCCAACAATTCCCGCGCTCGGCGTTGGGATTACAATTACAATACGGCTTGGGGCAGCGTGAGCATCAATCCTCCCGTCTCCACCACGGCGATTTCCTCCTTGCGCGGCGCGACGCCTAACCGCGGTCGCATC